>DOJM01000503.1:7608-8406 GCA_003529225.1 Paenibacillus sp. | reverse complement strand
ATTATGAAAACTGGCTTCATCTGTTTAATACATCCAGCATTAACGTGATGTATACGTCAAAGCCCTTAACTGGAGGGGTTAGTGACTTTAGCGACCGTTTCTCTGGAATAGATACCTTAACGAAGAATCATAGTGTTCTGACCGTACCGGACAAAAGTACCGGCGCAGAATTAGAGGCGGCTACTTATGCGCTCTCCGGGCTTGTGAAGGGGAATACATTAAACGATAGAGCAATTCCAATGCTTCCCTATCGGTCGGACGCGGTAAAGAATAAGGCTGCGGTTGTACTGGTAGCCATGTATGATCGAGTACCAAGCCAATTAAAGGCTCAGCTAAGCACCTCTGAAGATTTAAGTACACACGCATTGCTACAGGTAGTGAACAAGGATACTCAGCCTACACTGGTCGTAACCTCGAAGGATGAGAACTTACTGGTTAAAGCAGGCCGTTTTGCTGCGAATGAAGAGTTAATGGGACAAATCACTAGTGATCTAAAAGTGGTGGATGATGCTACAGAAGTATCTGCACCACCCCTTTCGATTAGCTCCAATATTGCGTTAACAGAAAAGGGTGATAAACTCACAGGGGCACATCATCAGGAACAGATGTACTTTGTTTCGTTACCTTCAAACCGTTCCATTGCAGATGCGGGTAAAATCAGACTGGATTTCCGTTATGCACAAAATTTAGATTTCGAACGTTCATTAGTGACTGTCAGTATTAACAACACGCCAATTGGCAGTAAGAGGTTGACCAAAGAGCTGGCTAATGGCGATAAGCTGGATCTTCCAGTCCCTC
>DOJM01000503.1:7305-7579 GCA_003529225.1 Paenibacillus sp. | reverse complement strand
CCGGATGTATTCGGGATAAGGATCAAACGCCGTGGGCTTATATCAGCAAGGATTCTGTAATGCGTCTTAATACTAAGGATCGTACGGATCTCTTGTTTAATAACTATCCGTATCCGTTCATACGTGACGGGCTTTACAATCAAGTAGCAGTTGTTCTGCCGCAAGAAATGGATGATTATGCATATTTGAGTTTAGCTAATGTGTTTAATCTGCTGGGAAAATACGCTAGCGGAAATATAGGCAACATTCAGTTCTACACGGATAACATTAGCGC
>DOJM01000503.1:347-7185 GCA_003529225.1 Paenibacillus sp. | reverse complement strand
TAGGCACGTATAAGAATAATAAGATCATCCGTGATCATAATGATAAGCTCTATTTTCAATATAACGGGAACGGAACAGCGATTCGCTCCAATGAGAAGATGAGTATTGAAGATCATTACGGAGCTCAAATTGGAACACTGCAGCTGATTGAATCGCCATTTGAGGCGGGACGGGGATTGCTTGCTGTTACTGGAGCCCACTCTGAAGAGTACTATTTAGCGTCGAAGTTAATCGCAACAGAGCGGGACAAATGGAAGGTGTTTGGCGATGGGNNTAAGGACGGTAATATCAACGCGCACCGTTTCAAGATCATTACTGGAGCAGCAGAGGATTCCGTGGTTAAAAAAATAGCGGAACGGACAGACGTACTGAGCTTCATTATTGTAATTGTGCTAGTGCTGACATTGGTGATTCTATCGTTGATCCTGCTGCTTCGTAAACACATGATGAAACGTGGTGATAAGCGTGAGACGTAATCGCAGCAGTTTAGTTTCAGATATCGCTCTCTTATCGTTCCTGGTGCTTCTTTATATTTGCATTGTCTTCATTTCAGGGGCACCAGATGATTATATCCAGAATATTATCATTTTAAATGTGGCTTTTATTCTGGCGATCGTTACGTATTTTACAACGGTGNNGTTGGTCTTGAACCTGGTGTTTATCTTTGCTTACGGCTTCTATACGATGTATCAGACGATATCTCTGGGAGAAACGATTGGACTGAATACGTACTTCTGGCTAATTATGACCCCATTGTTAACGGTGGTGTTATGGATATTTACATTAAGCAACCGAGAGCTGCAGGCAGAAAATCAGCGTTTGGAGAAAAAGAATGCCAATATGGCTATCATCGACGAGAACACAGATCTGCGTAACAGTATTTCTTTTCAGAAGGATGCCGCCTTGTTTACAGGTATTTCGACTCGATATCAGATTCCACTCACACTGCTTGTAGTGAAAGTGAAATACTGGAATGAGATTAGACGTATCATTCCCGAAGATAAGCTGGCTGAGGCTATTCACGACGTGTCTCAGCTCAGTCAGGCCAGCATTCGTACTAATGATGCACTGTATTTGCTGGACAAAGATGACGCAACTTGGGGCTTGCTGCTGTTCACCGATAGTGATGGAGCGAAAATCGTAATCGAGCGGATTAAGTTGAAGCTTCAAGAGCTTAATGACACTGAATTTATCAAAAAGTATAAAGTCAGCCTCGGCCTCAAAATAGGTGCTGTAGAATATCAATCCAGCACTATTGAGAACCCGTTAGATTTTATTGTTCAGGCTAAAAAAGAACTGGAGTATGATGTATAAGTCAGTCGAATGTAAGGGAATATAAGGAATGTCGGATAGTAGTTGACTTTACATGTCGATTTCACGTATGATGGAGTGGTGGTCTAAATCGTAAGATTTACGAATTTTCCTACGTTTATTAGGTTATACTTATAGATAAACNNACATAAAGGCTCCACTAATTTGTTCAGAAGGAGGACGATCAGAATGAGAGAAGGCATACATCCAAAGTACAACAAGGTTATTTTCATGGATGCAAGCGTAGGCTTCAAATTCTTGAGTGCATCTACAAAATCATCCAATGAAACAATGGAATGGGAAGATGGTAACACTTATCCTGTTATCCGCGTGGACGCAAGTTCCGCATCCCACCCATTTTACACTGGTAAACAAAGAGATACAGAACAAGGCGGCCGTGTTGACAAGTTCAAACAACGTCTTGCACAAAAGAAATAAGCATTCATACGGTTTAAAAAGGGACAACCCATTTAGAAGCGATCGCTTCAGGGATGTCCCTTTTTTGTGTTCAGGCATGTTAGAATGAAATGNNTAGTGTCAGAGGAGCGATCAGTTATGGAGAATGAAATAAAAGTAGATACGGTCCTTAAGAGTGAGGACGTTCAGGAGTTTAACCTATGGTTCAGCTTGAATAGCCGAATTATACTTAACTCTTTCAGTGTGGTTGCTTATTTTGTGATTTTACTGTTAATTACTAAGGATTATAGTACTAAAAGCATCTCAATTCTTGCTGTGACTGCTGTGATTCTTGCCGCTGTTTTATGGAATATGACCAAATCAAGTTTGATCAAAAAATCTAAAAAAGCCTTCGCAACAGACAGTTTGTCACAGCAGCCTCAGAGCTATTCCATATCAGATGAGGGCATAAAGTACGTATCTGAGGCAGGTTCCGGGCAAGTGGAATGGGAAGAGATACATAAAATTGGTGAAACGATGAGCTTGTTTGTATTTTTTGTGTCTTCTAATAGAGCGCTGATTATCCCTAAGCGGTACTTTCAGTCGGAACAAGATAAAACTATGTTTAAAGACTTGGCCAGAAAGTATATGTTCTCCCATCGAGTGAAGTTCAAATCGTAAGATGTACAGATGTACTGTTATTTGTTGATTATTTGTAGAAATGATTAGGCTATAATGATAGGATAAACTTGGAAAATAGGAGAAATATGGCATGCCGTGGATTCAAGGATATTGATGATTTTAAGTTAATCAATGATACCTATGGTCATCTAGCAGGAGATCAGGCATTAGTTGATTTCTCGAATAAAATACTTCAGGTGTACCAAAATAAAGGTATTGCCGGAAGAGTCGGGGGCGAGGAGTTTGCTGTATGCTTTTTTGCTGAGGATAAACGTGCAGCCTTGATGGAAGCAGAGGATTTTCGCACTACAATGAGTGATTACACCATAATTTTGAACCAACACGATAGCATTCACATTACCGCAAGCATCGGAATTTCTTTTACAGAGCGCAGAGAGGTGACTTTCGAAGATTTATATCGGGAAGCGGATGAAGCGTTATATCGTTCCAAAAATTCGGGCAAGAATAGAGTAACGCTGGGTCGTGAGCCCATTTTAAGAGAAGCGATGAAGGGATAAAGAGGTGTTCTAATGAATCTGACAATTAATGAAGTGATGAGTAAGCTTGAGGAAATGGGTACAGAGCAGACGAAGCGTACCTTCATACGACATGGTGCTAAGGAGCCTTTATTTGGAGTAAGGATAGGGGATATGAAGAAGCTGGTAAAGGATATCAAGAAAGACCAAGGTCTAGTTCGCGCTTTGTATCAGACGGGGAATTATGATGCGATGTATTTGGCAGGACTTACAGTTGACCCCAAGACCCTTACGAAGGAAGAGCTTCAAAGCTGGGTAGTGGCAGCTTACTGCTCTGGAATAGCGGAATATACGGTAGCGTCTGTAGCTGCAGAGAGCCCTTTCGCACTAGAACTTGCAAGAGAATGGATTTCTTCATCGGATGAAATGGTGGCCACCTGTGGCTGGAGTACTTATGGGAATTACATTTCAGTTACGCCGGATGATCTGCTAGACATCGCTGAGATCAGAATGCTACTACAGCAAATACAATCTACCATTCATCAGGAACGGAATCGAGTTCGTTACACGATGAATATGTTTGTAATTATCGCCGGCAGCAGCGTAACCGAACTGCATGATGAGGCAACGCAGATTGCTGCAAGCAATGGAAAGGTCCAGGTACAAATGGGACAAACCGCATGTAAAGTACCGCTGGCCGTAGATTATATTGCTAAGGTTGAACAGGCTGGAAAGCTTGGTGTGAAGAAGAAGACTTGTATTTGTTAGCAGATTTCTCAGACTAAAAATAATCAAACTAAAGGCCAGTTCCCGTAATCCGAGAACTGGCCTTTCTTATATGCTTCTTATTGTTGAACGGAATCTACTACGACTTTAGCAGCTGTGCCGATGGGTGGCAGGCTCTTAGTCAGCATAGGGCTGTAGAATCCTATAACTTTTGCGCCTTTTACAAGCTCGCTGCTGTTTACAGCTTTGCCATCAGTATTAATTAGCGCGGTATCTTTATTAATGCGAAGTACTACTTCTTGTTGTGACTGTTCGGTCAGGCCACTGCCTTTAACGGTGATGCTGATGTTTCCTTCATCATCTTTTTGAACTTCTTCAATGGTACCTGCAGTACCCAGAAGATCATTTTGTTTCTGCTCATCTAGAACAGTGATCTTGTAAGTTGGAGTTTGCGGTGGCAGACTCATAGTCATGATCATGGAATGCTCAGCTTTTACGGTCATACCGATCTGAAGATCCTTCAGAGCAAGCTTAGTACCGTCTGCCATTTCGATAGTAGTATCTTCACCTACATTCAGTACGATGCCATCTGTGCCTACACCCTGGATCTGAACGGATTGGTATTTCCCCTCATTATTGACAGCTGTAATCACGCCAGTCTTAGTCATGTGCTCTTGCTGATTAGCATCAGTGATCACGATGGAATCTCCCTTCACTGTCATGTTGTGGTGGATGATTTCACTTACAAAGGAAGCTGGAACATACAAAATGGAGTCAACCAATTGTGGTGCAGTTCCAAGCGTAGTGTTCATTTTATTAATGCTATACCGATCTTCTCCGGCTTTCACAGTAGTGAACACAGCACCATTGATAAGATCAACGGATTTAGTTTGTCCATTCCAGGTTAATTCGAAGCCAAGTGCTTCAGTAACCGTACGAAGTGGCACCATAGGCTCTTTTCCATTTGTAGTTTGGAAGCCTGTTTCTTTCAGAGCGGAACCGTTGATTTCAATCGCAAACGTCTTTTGATTAGCATTAACGGAGGTTTGAGCAGCATCATTTTTTGCCGAAGTTGTTGTTGGTGCGGCATAGGCTGCCCCTGTTGAAAGTGCTAGGGACAAAGTTAAAAGGACTGTGCTTGTTTTTAAAATGTTGTTCATAGTTGTGAGCTCCTTTTTAAGTTCATTTGTTAGCGTTGTTATTATCTAGACGGGACATCCCTCCAATATGTTGCAGTTTTTTTGCATAAAAAAGAGTAAGAGACCCCTCCGTTTGTAGTAAAATGTAAATATTAACAATCGCTCACATTAGGAGGCGCTATGGAGTCATTCAAAGATCGACTTAGATTCATGAAGGTCCAGCAGGACGGGCTTATTAAGGAATATGAAGCTCTGATTTCGGAATATGAAAGTCACGATCTGGTCAACGAGAATGAACACTTGAAGAAGCAATATGAGAAACATAAGCTTGCTTTAGTTGAGTTGAAGACTCAGGTAGGGAAGCTTCAAGAAGAGAATACTGAGCTAAAAGTTACGCTAACGGAACAGATCTTAAATGAGAAGCTTGGCATTCTTAGCCTGTCGAGACAGAAGCTGCAGACTTATTTTGCCTCTAAAAGCCTTGCCCATACGGACCGGCTGACGGCTTTTGAGATGGAGACGANNAGACGAAGCGTCATATTCAGCAGCTGTACCAAATAGCCGCGAGGCAGCTCGGTGAGGATAAAGTGGAGTTATCCAGTCAACTTGGAGCGTTGTCGGCCGAGTTAAATGAGCGTGTACTAGCGCAGCGACAAAGACTGAGGGAATCCGAAATTGTTTTGAACGCCAGAATGAATAACGGATTACATGATTTTGCCTCGGAGGAGATCAGCGAAGAAGTATTGGAGCGTCGAAGAAAACAAAATCAGATCGAAATGAAGATTGGACTAGGCTGGATTAACAAGCTTGGAATCTTGCTGCTAATCTTGGCCGTGGGGGCGGCATTCAGGTATTCCTATTCCAACTGGTTCACAGGTTATATGAAGGGAGGCGCCTTTTTTCTACTAGGATTACTGATGTTAGGGGGCGGGGAGTGGCTATATCGCAAAGGAAAAGGGACGTTCGCTTTAGGGCTACTTGGCGGCGGAATTTCAGTGCTGTACGGCTCTATTTTCTATAGCTATTTTTTACTGGATATTATCAGTATTTATGTAGGGCTGTCCTTATCCATACTCGTCACTTTGACTGCTGTACTCCTATCTCTAAGGTATGAATCACGAAGTATTTGTGCTTTGGGCTTAATCGGAGGGTATTTGCCATTATACTCTTATCTGGGGGCATTCGGTCTATCGGGTAACGCGGTTTATGTGGCGATGGGGTACTTGTTTCTACTGAATTTATTCATTCTATTGATCTCTTTCCGCAAACGTTGGAATGTTGTCAATTATATCAGCTACTTATTTAATACACCCTCCATGCTGATATTAATAGCGGTATCAGATAGCAACGGAGTTAATATGATTTATGCGGTGCTGACTTTTGCCATGTATTTGGGCATTACATTATGGTACCCGTTCAAGTATCGCTCCAAGCTGTCTTGGTGGGATTTCTCTCTATTAGGATGTAACACGTTTATTAGCTGCCTCACCTTGTATCTTCTATTCCTGGATGCAGGGCTGAAGGATTACAATGGTGCGCTCGCGCTGGTCTTCTGTCTGCTGTATCTGGGGCTTGGACGAGGAATTGAGAAGCTGATGCCACAGGAAAAAGAAAGCATGCTGCTGTTCTATGCTACTTCACTGACCTTCGGCATTCTGATGATTCCCTTCCAATTCGGAGCGGCATGGTGGTCCATTGGCTGGTTGATTANNTTTAAGGGGATGGAAAGGGCGGGCTGGGGGATTTTGACGCTGTGCCTTGTGGTGTTCTTCGGTTTAAATGTACCGATGCAGCTAGATATAGCCAATGAATGGTTGAATTCTGCTGACGCTTATTTTCCGCTAAAATATGTCTTCATCACAGCAGGTATGCTGATTGTTGCGCTGTTGTATGCTGTTCAGCATAACCGCAAGGATGCCCTGCAGCGCAGTGAGCCTTACGAAATCACCTTAGCCCTGTGGTTTAAATACGCGGCGTTATTGAACTTCTGGATCTATGGGTTGTATGAATCGAGAAGATTGTATCGTCTGGCTGTACCGGAGGATTTCTCACATAGAACCTTCTATAATTTGCTGCTGTCCGCTCTGTTAACTATTGTTCTAGCCTATG
>DOJM01000503.1:0-298 GCA_003529225.1 Paenibacillus sp. | reverse complement strand
TTATATCGCGCTGAGTGTACTTATCATCTTCAATATCTTCGTTTGGTTTAGCGGACGTGATCTGCTGATCACCTTGCTTAAACGTGAGTATAAAAGTATGGAAATTTATCCTGTTTTCATGGGAGTGTATCTACTCGGAATCATCACCGCTTTTCTAGGGGTACAGCTGCAATTAAGCGATGCGGGATTAATATTTAGTCTTGTGTATCTGTTGATAGCAGTTCTGTTCATCATGTACGGCTTCCGCAAAAGATATGTGTACATCCGGCGCTTCGGCCTGGGATTAACGCTTCTGGCG
>DOJM01000513.1:12047-12288 GCA_003529225.1 Paenibacillus sp. | reverse complement strand
CCATTTCTCTACCGCATTGAATTATACGCTGTTACAAAAACAAATTCCAATCCTTTATTTAGGCTATTTATCTCATTTTCTAGGTGAATATCGGCATTTTGCTAGACTTTTGTTACTTTATCTTTCTCACGCACAACTTTTAATGCGAATTTCGGCAGTGCAAGCATTCGTTTGTACCGTTTAGGTTCTTTTAGGAGACGGTACAACCATTCTATTCTCATTTTTTGGAAGGCTATTGGTG
>DOJM01000513.1:2255-12004 GCA_003529225.1 Paenibacillus sp. | reverse complement strand
AGCCGCCGACCCCCATCATAATCGGAACGCCCAGTTTGGACTTATATTTAGCAATCCAAGGTTCCTGACTATCCGCACCTCTGGCAACAAATAATAGGTCTGGATTGGCCTTAACAATTCCAGCAATAATTTCTTCATCTGCATCCGGACCAAAATAACCGTCGTGATATCCTGCAATAATAACACCCGGATATTGCAATTGTAACCTTTCAGCGGTTTCCCGAATCACTTCAGGCGTAGAGCCTAGGAGATATACCTTCCAACTATATCTTTCTCCCTGTCGCATCAATTCATGTAACAGGTCATAACCTGCTACCCGTTCTGATACCGGCTCATTACAATAATTAGCAGCCCATACAACGCCCGTCCCATCAGGGACAACCAATTCAGCCGATTTCATAATATCCATATAAGCTGGATCTTCCAGTGCAGCCATAACCATAATTGGATTAGCTGTAATCACTTGATGCGGGATACGGGTATGAACAGCCTCCGTCAAATAGGCAACTGTTGCTGCCATATCAACTTTCGAGACTCTAATCCCAAAAATAGGAACTGTAGGTACCGCGCTTTCTGCTTTCACTTTAGATCATCCTTTATGGTGAAAATATTCTACGNNTGCCGAGCTGGTGCCCCTGCTTCTTGAATCAACTTAGAAATGACATCTTCCCGTTCTGTTCTCCACTCCTGCCCATTGTTCAAAAGATGAACAATCTCGGCAGCAACATGTTCAGCATCAAGTGTGTTTGTTGCTCCAACAGGATGGCACTGGATTCTGTCCAGAAAATGATCGATCTTCGGATCATACGAAATACCTATCAGCGGAACACGTCTTCCAGCTGCGTATATCAAGCTATGAAGTCGCATACCGATCAGAACATCGCATTGCCCCACTTCCCGTAGCATCTGCTGCGGATGAATAGCATCCTCACAAATACTAACTTGTCCACCATGCTCGGTTATACTTCCCTTCAGCTTCTCCATCGCATAACGTGATGCTTCATTATCCGAAGGGGTGTGAAAAGGGAGAAATCGCAAATGCAACGGAACCTCACGGTTGGCCTTAATCAATCCTTGAGCAAGAGCCTCCAGCTCTCTGCGGTCTTGCTCCCAATAACGTACCGATATCCCGNNAGATGCATCCATGTCCTCTGGCAAAGACAAGCCCATAACCGGATCGGGAACAACTTCTACGTTCTTCTGTTCTAGTCCCGTAGATAGAAGAAGCTCGCGGGATTGTTCATCCCGCACAGATACATAAGTACATTTACGAAAAACGGATTTGATTAAAGGGTGAAAAAGTTTACGATTCACAGGTCCGATACCTTGAGCATAGATAAAGGTTGGTCTACCCATCCACTGCGCAAGCTTGATAATACCTAAATAGTAAGGAATACTCTTGCTACCTGTTACATCCTGCAGCAAGCTGCCCCCACCACTGATCAGACCAGCGCTCTCATAAATAGCTTGACGTACCTCAACAAGCTTCATCCGGTGCACGGATTTCACTCCGTATGTGGCGCTCGTCCACTCAGGATCGATGGACAGCACTATAGGCTCAATGGATACACCCAAAGCTTGAGACTGTTTCTGCAGTGCAATTAGAATGGACTGCAACACCGCCTCATCTCCACTGTTACGGAAACCATAGTAACCTGAGATAACTATCTTTTTAGGAGTGGCGACCATCGTTTCCAACACCCTTCTGCAATCTGCCATACGATTACGGCAATTACACCAATGATCAGTCCGAGTCCAAGACCGAGCAATCCACGAACCAGCGAGATCAGAACAGGTGAATGAATATGTGCAAAGGTATCCACCATGGAGAGCTGACCAATTACGGCAATGATCATGATAAATGCTGCACTCCGGTATCTAAAGGCTAGGAATGCACCTAGAATTAAGAGTGGATGAGCTAGCAAAAACTCTTTATTACGTGGCCGAACACCGACCGTATTCTCCAGGAATGTTCGGAAGGCCATTTCTAAAGGTGTTACGTTACCACCATTTCCGGTTCGGCTCAAATAATACATACCTACTACTCCAAGAACCGCAACGGCAATAACCCAAGCCAGTGTAATAGGTGTACGCAGCAGCTTACCTGTCTTGTTAAAGACAAACTCTCCACGATAGAGGAGTACATAAAGTGCTACAAGGCCGATAGGCGCCATATGGAGCAGACTAACACCACGGAACTGGTCCAGCACTAGACTGTAGGTTATGTTGTTGAGCAGTGCGATCACGAATGGCACAGCGCTCAAAGAAATTAATGAAGTCTTCAAATAAAGCACCAGACTATGCGTAAACCGACGTTGCGGGCTCATAGCCTTATAGGTAAGGTTATTGCTCCGTAGAGGAGGTCCCATTTCATTGACCTTACGAATAGCAAGTACAACCGCAAGGGTTGGTGCACTTATTGCAGCCGCTAGCGCTAGGGCCTGCTCAAACAGCTCTGGTTTCAAGACCATGAGGCCTGCACTTCCCAGTAATCCTAGCACCCATGCAGGGATCGTAAGCCATGGAATAAAGTAAGAAATCAGCAGCGCTACTAAAGAGACTGCGCCAACTACCGCAACTAGCTTGAAATAACGCTGATAAGACGAATCTACAACCTCANNCAGACTCGTGACAAGGTTGTCTAGCGTATCTGTAATCTGTGCCTTAGCTGTATTCCGTGAAGGAATCGTATTTAAATAAATCATGCGGATATTGCGATCCTTTGTTGCCAGCGCGAAACGATCCGAGATCACTTTTGGATCTAAAGCAGAATCCCCTTCGCTAAGGGAATATAACCGTGTTACGTTATAGTCCAGCAAATAAGCAAGCTTGTTAAAGCCCTTCTGCTGCTTCTTAATATTTTCAATCGCTGCAATTCCGATTCCACGTTCCTTAAGGAGATTAGCAAAGTCAGTGATACTAGCCGTATCGGCATCATCATTAAACCCTTTAACGGACTCTCCCTCAAATAGGATTCGTTTTACACCCAATTCTTCATAACGATCTAACAGTTTCTTAACTGTCGCTTTATTATAAGTTAAAGAGTCCACAAGACGCGGTACAATGGTGAACCCTTTGTCATGCAGCATCTCCAGTGTAAACGGATCCGGCTGAAGTGGCTTCAGTGTAGCATCTTCTATTGGAGTCTCAATAATAAGACCTTGTTGTCCACGGAAACTCCATTCCTTCGAAGTAATCCCAAGATTACCGAATGCCTCTTTAATGACAGGCGCCAGGGCCTGGTAGTAATCAGGATTAGTAAAAAGAACATAAGTATAGTTCTCATTCACCGGAATGATTGTATCCGTAAGATTAGCGATATCGGCCGCACCCCACATCATTAGACGACGCGCCTTACGGTAATCTTCCAACGTGCTTTCGTAAATCGCCATGCTCTGAACACCAGCATCTTTTAAGCGATCTAACTGTTCGGAAATATAATCCTGCGGATTCGCTCGATAGCTAGCCACTTCAACTAAATCACGATAATCAAATACAAATTCCACTGTCTTGGAAGACTTCTCCGTCTGCAGACGGTCATAGACAACAGGCAAGGCAGCTAAAACGCCAACCACTACTATGATCCACAGCCACTTTCGGGAAGAAATATTCCAACGTTGCCATTTTTGCTGCACCAAAAGTACCTCCTCTTTCACTTTAAAACTCTTTTTACAAAAGTAGAAACGGATCGTCATCCTTTTAGAGACGGTACCCGTTTCTACGCAAGCTTAAACGCCTTCGGCGTCCTTCCAAGGACGATAAGCGTTTATGCGAGAAATANNAGAGCGCGATCTATATTCTTATTTTATTGTTCCCCGTCAACGCGGGCCATAACCTGCTTGGATAGTGTAGCTACCTTGTCCTTAGCATTCTGCAAGGATTCACCCACAACCGCAAAATAAACTTTAATCTTTGGCTCGGTACCTGAAGGACGCAGGCAGAACCATGAACCGTCAGCCAGCAAATACTTTAGTACATTTTCCTTCGGCAGACCATTCAAGCCTAGCGAATAATCCAGCACCTCTGTAACGGCAGATCCCGCAATTTCTTGTGGTGCATTCGTACGCCAATCATTCATGATGCCTTGAATTTGTGCAACGCCATCCTTGCCCTTCAATGTACGGGACTCCAGGCTTTCCAAGAAATACCCGAACTGCTCATACAATTCCTGAAGAACATCATATAATGTTTTGCCTTGAGCTTTGTAATAAGCACCTGCTTCAGCGATCAACATAGCCGCAAGAACGGCGTCCTTATCACGAGCATAGTTACCTGCAAGATAACCATAGCTTTCTTCATAACCGAAAAGATATGTGTAATCTCCGGATTGTTCGAATTGAGTCATTTTTTCCCCAATATATTTGAATCCCGTTAGCGTATTAAATACAGTTGCACCATAATGAGAGGCTACAGCTGCCCCCATCTCGCTCGTCACGATAGTCTTCACAACTGCACCATTGCTAGGCAACTTACCTTGTTCCTGTAAACGGCTCAAATAATAATGAATCATCAAAGCTCCGGATTGATTGCCTGATAAAACAACAAATTTACCTTCATTGTCACGAACTACTGCACCCATACGGTCTGCATCGGGATCTGTGCCAATTAAAAGGTCTGCATTCAACTCTTCGCCCAGCTTCATAGCCAGTGTAAAGGCTTCGCGTTCTTCTGGGTTCGGTGATTTTACAGTGGAAAATTCGGAATCTGGTTGTTCTTGCTCAGGCACAACATGCACCTGTGTGAAACCGATTTTCTCAAGTACATGGCGGACTGGCAGGTTTCCAGTGCCATGTAGCGGGGTGTATACGATTTTAAAGTCTTTTACAAGCGTAGAGGCGATCTCTTCACTTGCAAGACTAACCGCTGCGACAGTATCGGTAAAAGCTTCGTCATCCTTCTCACCAAGCCAGTGCAGCAGACCTTGACGCTCCGCTTCTTCTTGGGAAATCCGTTTCACACCATCAAANNAAATGACCTTTTCGGCTTCGTCAGGGACAAGCTGTCCACCTTCAGAATTATAAACCTTATACCCGTTATATTCAGGCGGATTATGGCTAGCAGTAATAACAATACCGCCCGTTGCCTTAAAATGCCGCACACTGAACGACAATTGGGGTGTTGAACGCAGAGAAGTGAATAAATGAGCCTCAATGCCATTAGCAGCCAATACAAGAGCAGCCTCAAGTGTGAATTCAGGCGAGAAACGACGGGAGTCATGAGCGATAACAACAGAAGGTCTTCCCTCTCCAGTATGCGTCTCCAGAATATATTTAGCGAAACCTTGTGTAGCTCTACCTACCGTATAACGATTGATACGATTACTACCCGCACCAATTACACCGCGTAGACCACCTGTTCCGAATTCTAGGTCTCTATAAAATCGTTCCTCGAGCTCCTGTGGCTCGTTCTCCAGAGCGCGGAGCTCCGCCTTCGTAGACTCATCAACAGAGGCGTTCTCCAGCCAACGAGATAAGGTTTCTGCCGCTTTTGGGCTTAATTGAGTCATTAAGAATCTCTCCTTCTCCATGTATAATATTTATTTTGAAAATTAATATTAGCTCAGCGCAAACATAATTTCCCCAGAGGCAACAACTTTCCCCTCAACCGACGCAGTAGCTTGTCCTTTTCCAATACTGCCCTTAAGGCGAGTAATCTCCACTTCAAGAGTGAGCGTATCTCCTGGTACGACTTGACCACGGAAACGGAATCCATCGAGCCCGGCTAAAAAGCCAATCCGACCGCGATTCGCTTCTACCCCTAGAATAGCAACCGCACCAACTTGTGCAAGAGCTTCTGTAATCAGTACGCCTGGCATTACCGGATAACCCGGAAAATGACCTGCGAAGAAAGGTTCGTTGATCGTTACATTTTTAATGCCAACAGCTCGCTTCCCCATTTCAATCTCAGTGATTTTGTCCACCAGCAGAAATGGAGGCCGATGGGGGATGATTTCTTGANNGCGGATGTTATTTCATTTATTCTTCGCCGAACTGCATAAATTTAGGCAGCTTCGGTAAAAACTATATATATCCTTCACCACCTGCAGAAGTGGAGGTTGAGATAAGGGGCTTTCTCCACCGGATGCGATAGCATGGCGGAGAGGGCCCTTTTTGCTGCCCGAGGCCCCCCACCATTATACATTTATCCGTATAAAAAAGAAAACTCCCTTAAACAAGAAGGGAGTCGTTATCATCTTAAATTATGGAGCAAAAACCAAATCATAGACATGTCTCCACGTGCTCCATTGTAGAACATCGCTAAACTCTTTTTTGCCAAGGACAACGTAACCGACAACCAGCCCGCCTCCAAGTGCAGCTACGAGAAGCAAAGGAATAAGAATCCACTGGATGAGTGTCCATTTTGATAATCCTCGCCGCTTCGGCTCTTTCTTGTCTTCTGGTTTGTCTTCCGACTTCACCTGTTTCTTACGTTCCATTCCTTCACCTCTACCCGCGCATGTTATTGGCCAGACCTAGCATCTGATCACTGGAAGAAAGCGCCCGAGCTGCGAGTTGATACGTACGTTGAATCTGCATCATTTCTGTCATTTCTGTGGTCATATCGACATTTGACTNNTCCAGCCATCCTGAGCGTACTCCAATTCCAGACGCCTCACCTGCCGCTCTTTGTACAAAAGCCTGCTGTGCTGTAACTCCATCGGCAAGCATATAGAAATTTCCGTCCACTGCCTTTAAAGCATTCTGTGTCTTAGGTTCTACAATCATTATAGTACCTGCTACCCGAACAGGTCCATTCTCTGACTGTTTCGTTAATACACGACCGGATTCATCGATAGCTGCATTCACGCCCACAGGGACCGTTAACGGATTACCTGCTGTATTCAGCACCGGATTCCCCGTATTATCTACAAGGACCATCTTCTTCCCATCGGTGGTGTCAGGCGTAAAGTGAAAGTCACCTTGTCTTGTATAAGCTGTAGTTCCATTGACCTGAACTCCAAACAGCCCATTACCCTGAAGCGCCAAATCGGTTGGATTACCTGTTTCTTTAAGGGGGCCTTCTTCCCAATTGGTCGTAATCGAAGGCACATAAGTCCCAAAACCGATATTAAAACCTAGAGGTGTAGCACGGCCCGGCTGATCATAGTCATCCGATTGCTGCTGTACACGAGTCAGCACATCCTCAAAGGAGCCTTTCTTGCTCTTATATCCATTTGTATCCATATTGGCTAGATTATCCGCTATAATATCAAGCCGCTGCTGAAGGCTCGACATGGAGACTGCTGCACTAATCGTTGAGTTGTTCATAGATCAAACCTCCTATAAGCTTTACCTGTAAAACCCATTTCATAAGCAGCGCTTATACCCTGCCGACTTCAGTTACAGCCTTCTGCAAGCTGCTATCATAGTATTGGACGATCTTTTGGTTCGCTTCATATGCCCGGTATGCGGCATTCAAATCTACAGTAACCTGAGTAGGGTCAACATTGGAGCCCTCTAAATACCCTTGACGCACCTGTAAATTATCAGTTGCATTGGAGTAACGAATGTCCGCCGCCGCTATATCATCAGCGTGAAACACACCTTTACCATCACGCACAAGCTCCTGTGGCTTTGTAACTACACTCACACCAATCTTGGTCCCTGTCGGAAGTCCTGTTTCTGGATTTAGTACATTACCCTGCCCGTCCACTTTAAGGGTGTCCTGATTTCCTGTCAAGACAAGAGNNAGTGGAATCCAGAACCTTGAAGCCTCCACTGCTCAACACTTCTCCCGTAGCCGCATTTACTGTGAAGCTTCCATTTCGTGTAAATAAGTTATTACCCTCAGCGTCCTGAACGGTAAAGAAGGCCTGTGGACGATAAATAACCTCACCATCAGCACTCACATATTTCCCCGAACCATCAAAAGCTATATTTTGACCCGTCACAGGGTCGGCGACTTGCAAATCCGTAGATAAAGCAAAATCCATAGACTTGCCGCTCTCCCTTAAATCACCCTGTAAATATTGGGATATCGACTGTTCTGCAAAAACCCCCGTGTTAAGACGCCCCACCGGCGCGGTATTGCCATTAATCATAGCCGAGATCAAGACATCCGGAAAAGCATGATTAACACTGTCTACCTGCTTATATCCCGTTGTATTTAAGTTAGCGATGTTCTGTGTTGCCGTATCGTGTCTACGTTGCTGCGTAACCATACCTGCAGCGGCCGTATATAAACCTCTTATCATGAAGGTAGTCTCCTTCCGAATCTAATGCTACTTTTTATATCGGCTGCTTAGAACTTTTTCTTAACGACCTTGTCCAAATTATCCAGCATAATCCCTGTTCCCTTTACTACACAATGCATAGGGTCTTCCGCTACCCAGACAGGTACATGTAATTCTTCTGAGAGCAGCTCGTCCAATCCGTTAAGCAAAGCGCCTCCACCAGTAAGAACAACACCCCGGTCAATAATGTCCGCAGACAATTCTGGTGGTGTACGCTCCAGTACCGATTTTGCTGCAGCCACAATGGAAGAAACCGGATCCCATAATGCATCCTTAACCTCAGCCGCCGTAATAGTGAGCGTTTGGGGAAGTCCGCTTACCATGTCCCGGCCACGAATATCCATTTCGGACTTCATCAAACCAGGTCGAACCGTACCAATAGTAACCTTAATATCCTCTGCTGTCCGTTCACCGATCAACAATTTATACTTTTGTTTAATATATCTTAAAATGGCCTCATCGAACTTGTCTCCAGCGACTTTAATCGAAGAAGCGGTAACGACGTCGCCCATAGAAAGTACGGCTACATCTGTCGTTCCGCCACCGATATCGACGACCATGTTTCCACTTGGCTGATAAATGTCCATTCCCGCTCCAATCGCAGCGGCCTTTGGCTCTTCTTCCATAAATACTTCCTTAGCCCCACTACGTTCTGCCGCTTCCCGAATGGACTTTTGTTCCACAGATGTAATATTTGTAGGGGCGCATATCAGAATGCGAGGCCGTGAATACCAGGTGCGACCGCCAACACGGTCGATAAAATACTTCAGCATCATTTCCGTGACTTCAAAATCTGCAATGACACCATCCCGTAAAGGACGGATAGTTGTTATATTTCCGGGTGTACGCCCAACCATGCGACGTGCCTGTTCTCCCACCGCAAGGACTCTCTTCGTATCACTTTCAAGTGTGACCACGGAAGGTTCATCCAGAACGACTCCCCTTCCCTTAACATGTATGAGCACATTGGCCGTGCCGAGGTCGATTCCGATATCCTTGCTAAACATAATGAAAGAGCCCCCAAAGTGTTATTTTAATTGAAAAAACAGCAGTTAGTACTAAATTTAAAAATAACATACTTTAGGGGAACTACACAATGTTTTAAAGCTCAATATTTCCTTAAATTTCCGAAAATCTCATGTCTTTGATGCTACAGCAACCTCACGTTTTTTCCCCGTCGTTTTTTTATATTTAATTTTTGTGGCNNGGATCGGCCAGATCAGGGTTGATCTCTGGCAGACGCTCCGTCAAGTCTTTGTGCACCGTGCTCTTTGAAACGCCAAATTCTTTGGCTATGGTCCGGACTGTATGCCTGGTTTCCACGATGCAGCGTCCGATTTTGATCGTACGTTCCTTGATGTAATCGTGCACGCTCCCGCCTCCCAACTGTGGATAGTTTGGTACATTATATGAGGGGCGGGCTTATATATTCGCGCTTTCAAGACATGACAAGCCTGTGAGGGCTCATTTTATTTAATGGACAACCCAAGAAGCCTTGTTATTAGCAAGAATGAAC
>DOJM01000513.1:0-2144 GCA_003529225.1 Paenibacillus sp. | reverse complement strand
AGTGTACATGATTGCCAAGGTCCTTCTCGATTTCACTGCGACCTGCGGTTGCAAGCGTATCTCCTTGCTTCACAACATCGCCTTGTTTAACTTTTGTGTCGCCAAGACTTTGGTACACGGTCTTCATATTACCTTGATGGGTAATCTCAATGACCTTACCTAACACTGCAACATCTTCCACTCTAGTAACTTCACCGCTAAGCGCTGCTTTGACGTCGAACGTATTGTTGTCTTCACGGGCAAGATCGATACCGACATTAGGAATAAATTTGTCGTTATACTGCACCATTGCGGCAACATGAATGTCCTCTGTACCATTCTCATCATAATACGGTTTGACCACTTCTACTTCACCTGGATTAGCTACTGGCCAAACCAAGCTTTCCGCTGAAGCAAGAACTTCAAGGGCATCTGGATTACTGTTTGCAGTACCAGCTTCGTTAGTCGGAGCTCCTACTTGCTGTGATGTGGCGGCGGTGTCTTGGCCCAGCGGTTTTTGGCCGGCATCCTGATAGACCCACACCAAGGTTAGTATAATTGCCGCTGCCGCCGTGTAGACTGCTGGGAACACCCAACGTTTAGATAACATCTTGCTCCATGAAGAAGGCTTAGCACCTAAATCTCCCTGTGATTTTTTGAGAGATTCATCATGGTTTGTTTTGTTTTTTTCTTGTTCATTCATATGGTTATCACCTCAGTAACCAGTGTTACCGGGCTTCTATCTTTTATACGTATCTTTCAAGTTATTTTTTCAGAAGAGTTGAGATTTGCGTAAAAGAGATACCTCTGTAATAGTGTTTGAGAATTTGAGTAGCCGTTCCGCCTTCCTTCGCCATCCCATTTGCTCCCCACTGACTCATTCCCACACCATGCCCATTTCCGAAGGTAGTTATATAGACTTTATTCCCTTTTCGACCCCAACTGAATTGGCTGGAACGTAACCCTAGCTTCTCTCGCACTTCTCTTCCAGTAAAAACAGTACCTCCAATAGAGATTTCCTTAACCCGATGTCCAGTGGTGAGAGACAACACTTCTACCGGCAATTCAGAGGAAGTAGAGATATTTTTTGTCATGCCTGATTGGGTAGTATTTTTTGAAGCAGGAATTACTCTGTCGTTTAGCCCAAGTCTAGTAAGTATTTCCGAGATGGTGAATGTAGATGTCACCGCATAGTTTGGGGTAATCTCTTTCTCCCAAGGACTAGTTACACTGCGCAGATAGGGAATCGCTGCATTCCAGTATTCCTCCGAGTTCTCGGTATATCCTCCACTGGAGGCGAAAAAGGAGGCCGTAATCGGCTGCCCTTTATAGGTCATAATGACACCGCGCGTTTCAAGGACCGCGCGCTGAAGCTTTGCGAGGTCGGTGCTTCTTCCGCCGAGCTTCCACTTCCGTTCCAGCGTGTCCTTAGATACGTAAGCCTGATGGCTTACCGTATCTGTTACATCCGCCCCCGGAACGGGGACGCCGCTTCTGTCGCCAGCCAGCAGGCGGCGAAGGATAAAGGTGCGGGCCGCTACGGCCTGCGCTTTGAGCGCTTCAAGCTCAAAGCTGGCCGGCATCTCGGCCGCAAGTACGCCGCTGACGTATTCCTCCAGCGGCAATGCCTCTATTTGTCCGCTACGCGACAAATAGACGGAAACCTTCGGCTGCGGCGCTTCCTGCGCAGCCGCCTCCGGCCTCGCTGGTACGGCTGGTGAGGCCGTTACCGTCGGCAAGGCCGGAGGCGCCGGTTGTCCCCGGTGCTGCGGGACAACCGCCAGTGGAATCAGCAGCGCTGCCAGGATAGGCGCTGCGAGCCAGGCGAAGGGACCAAGGCGCCTGACCCGGGGAGCAAGGGGACGCGAGTGCCAGCGCGTTGACTTGTTACGTCGCAAGTAGCGGAAATCTTTCATCTCTATGGCTCCTTCCGTGAGTCGCTGTTGATTCTTATAGATATGAATTTACAGCAACTACTAGAACAATATTTGAGAGAAAGAGAGTAGCTTTCTCGTATCTATCACTATGCCCCGCGTTAAAAAATTACAAACGAAAAAAATCCCCATTAGATGAGGATTCAGGTTTACTTTCTAATAATACAAGCAAAAACGCCTTCGGTGTCCCTATAAGGACGGTAAGCGTTTATGCGAGAAATATAAGGATAA
>DOJM01000094.1:5695-8421 GCA_003529225.1 Paenibacillus sp. | reverse complement strand
CCTTCAAATGGGTAGCGAATTCCCGCTTACCGGAGATGTTTGAGAGCATTAAGTCTTTTGGACGTTATCCAGGGACTATTTTTCCTAAAGCAGTCGTAGCCGTGAGTTCTTTTCTTTTTCCGGTTTCCATGATTGCCTACTTTCCAGCATCAACACTGATTGGACGATGGGAAGCCTATTTTTTTGTAGCGATTATCCCGTGTGTGTTATTTGCTGCCTTCGGAATTTGGCTCTATACGTACATGCTTCGCAGTTATAAAAGCGCCGGAGGATAAAAGATTAGTTTAGATCTAAGAAGGAGAATTTCACTTGGACATTATTACCGTTAAGAACTTAACCAAGCAATATGAAACCTATCACCGTGGACAAGATGCAAAAAGCGTATTTAAAAGTCTGTTTCACCGTGAAAAATCGATAATTACCTCTGTAGAAGATCTTTCGTTCAGTGTTGGAAAAGGAGAAATCATTGGCATTCTGGGTCCAAACGGAGCGGGAAAATCTACAACTATTAAAATGCTGACGGGCGTTCTCTATCCTACATCGGGCGAAATAAATGTTCTTGGGTACAACCCTCATAAGCAGAAAAATCAGTATGTAAAACAAATCGGAGTACTGTTCGGACAGAAATCGCAGTTAATATGGGACATTCCTCCTTTGGATAGCTTTTATATGAACAAGGAAATTTATGATATTCCTACGAACGACTTTCGTACAAGACTAGACCGATTTGTAAACATGTTTGAGATTGGCGATATTATCACTAAACCCACGCGCACCCTTTCCCTGGGAGAACGAATGAAATGCGAGTTTATTATGGCGATGCTTCATTCACCACCTGTGGTTTTTTTGGATGAGCCGACGATCGGGCTGGATGTGATAGCTAAACAAAGAATCAGAGAATTTATTAAGCAAATGAATCAGGAAGGTACCACATTTATTCTGACGACACATGACTTGGAAGATGTGGAGCGTTTGGTTCAAAGAGTACTTATAATTCATCAAGGTAAAAAAGTATATGACGATAAGTTCTCTGAACTTCGACTGCATCTGGGCGCAAAAAANNTTAGGCTTTCTGCCGCCACAACTATTGGAGATATTAATCTGCCTGGGACTCTGATATCGGAAAGAATATCGGATTACGAAGTGGAATTAGAGATCGATACCGAGCAGTGTAAAATGGGTGAGTTTCTGCATATTCTTAGCGAAAAGGTAGAGATCCTTGATATATCCATTAAGGAGATCCAAATTGAAAAGATCATCAGCTCCATTTATGAGATGGATGTGGGATAACATGATAATATTTTCAAGCTTGAGAACGGATCATTTGCAGATTCAGATCGAGCATTGACCATAACTTTTCAGTGATCTCTTTTGCAGAGCAAGGATTACTATGTGGAAACCACCATTCAATCACTCCGACAGTCGCCGAACTTAAAAATTGCACAGATATATCTTTACTCAGCTTATCTAGATCAAGATTGTTTTCTAAAAATTGTATCATAATCTGCTCATTTATCATTTCATGTAATTGGTTTCTAAAGGAGAGCAGAGCTTTGTTTCTTAATAAAGTCTTATAAAAGAGAGCATTCTCCTCCAATTGCTCCAGCGTGCGGAGCAACTTTCGATTAGTTGTTGGAGCTGAGCCTCCAGGCATTTATGATGATATGTATGCTTGGCTCAAAAGTCATAAAAACAAGCGTTTTCGAAGTTTAATGCAAATAATCACTAGGCTCAGCTAAAAAAGGCTCCGATTACCCGGTAGCTTTTTTTAGTTTCGGCCGGATAGGATACTTTAGAAAAATAGAGGAGTAAAAGGGTATTTTATGGAAATGTATAACAATCTTTTTTTGGAGGTATACAATCAATGGCTATATATTTTATAAGGCATGGTATAGATGATGAGGGCTATCGTGGTGGTTGGAGTCAACGAGGACTTGTAGTAGAGGGGTATAGACAAGCCGAACGGCTTGGTTGTTATCTTAAGGAGAATCAAACTAGCTATAACATCACTCGTATCCTTAGCAGTGATTTGCAGCGTGCGTTAGATACAGCAAATGAGATCGCCAGAGCGCTTAGCTTGCCTGTTGAAAGCAGTCCGAATTGGAGAGAAACGAACAATGGTGTAATCGCGGGAATGCCCCATGAAATTGCAAATGAACGATACCCGGGTCTCTATTTCTCGGCTTTAAGAATGGATGAAAGATTTCCAGGAGGAGAGAGCCCACAGGAGTTTTTTACGCGAATAAGTATAAGTTTCTCGAAACTATGTAATGAACTGGAGAGTACTGATCCAAAAGAAAATGTAATTGTAGTCACTCATGGTGGTGTAATTAATGTTATATACCATATTTTAAAAGGGATACCGTGGACCAATAAGAATGATCATTTCCCGGCTTCATATACAAGTATTCATAAAATAGAGTATCAAGTAGAGAAGTGGGTAGTTACAGCTGAAAATCTTACGGAACATATATCAAGTGATCAGGCTGCTGGTATAGCCCATTGATTGGGGAGCAGAATATTCAAGGAATCTCCCAAGACAAATTCACTGACTCTGTAGAGGGTGAAGATTAGTCGGGGAGATGTATCGGCGTTACCCTTCAACGATGGATTTTTCACTTCTGGCCCGATCTTGAACAGGATGTAAGTGAAGTGTTTAGGGTGCTGAAGGCAGGCGGAACGTTTGTTATTATTTCTGAGATCTATAAAATCAATTATCACATGAA
>DOJM01000094.1:458-5578 GCA_003529225.1 Paenibacillus sp. | reverse complement strand
CAAATGGAGATGTTATGTCGGAAAGAAATAAAGCGGCCGCACCGCCCTAAGAAGGACGACACAGCCGCTTTAATTTCAATGCTTATTAAGCCGGATTGGTATTAAACGCACAACGTACAGGAAATGATGACGAGCAAGATGAAAAGTACCAAGATCGAGCCGGTCGAAGTGAAGCCTCCTCGAAATTCACCCATGTTATATTCCTCCTTAATATATGTCTTGTTCTCAATGCTGCGGCGGGTGTCGCAGCTTTCTGAGATAATGACATCATATGCCAAAGAGGGCCTGTTGCACTGGTCTATGGCCTATTGCTCGTCAATATGGGTTTTTAGGATGCGTAGTCCTTTGGGAAGATGATTCTTAAGCTGGCAGGATCTTGAACATGATATAAGTGAAGTGTCTAGGGTGCTAAAGGTAGGCGGTACCTTTGTTATTATTTCTGAGATCTATAAAATCAATTATCACATGAAACAATACACAAAGAACGAAGAGATAGATCANNGATCAAAACTACGTGTTACTTGTGTGTACTGAATCGCCATCGCAAGGGCGTGAGCAGGCTCAATCCGATTTTTCTTCAAATGGGCAATATGTAACCCGGCTCTTGGAATACGCAAACCATCCAGCAGCCCAGTATGGAGGTTGCCATTAAAGGATTCAGGCAGCAAATAAAGGGATTCTCCGAACAGCAGAGGGACGCCTTGATATGAGAAACCAGGAAGCTCTACCGCGGCCCAGTCTTGGAATAACTGGTATGCATCGCGAACGGAAGAATTAACTTTTGGGTTGCTTTTGCTTCGACGCTTTTTGGTGCTGCGTTTGGCGTCATCGATAACGTCGTTTTCGGTGACACTGTGCTTACGTAGGAGTGCAACAAAGTGGCCTTCGCCTTNNGGGCAATGGTATCCTCATTCTCTTTGCGGTTAAAGGTGCAAGTAGAGTAGGCTAGAGTACCTCCGGGCTTAAGCATAAGGTAGGCGTCCTGCAGGATATCCCATTGTCTCGCCGCACACATAACCACATGGTCAGGAGACCACTCTTGAACGGCATTTGGATCTTTTCGAAACATGCCTTCTCCTGAGCAAGGAGCATCTAGCATAATTCGGTCAAAAGCAAGTGGAAAGCGCGAAGACAGCTGTTCTGGCGTTGCACAGGTTACGAGGGTATTCTTAATGCCTAAACGTTCTACGTTCTCTGCAAGAATTTTTGCGCGCTCTGGATGAATTTCATTAGAGATTAAGAGGCCTTGTCCTTGCATTAAACCAGCGATATGCGTAGTTTTACCCCCAGGGGCTGCTGCAAGGTCGAGGACGGTTTCACCGGGTTTAGGTGCCAGCAGTTCAGCTGCGGACATTGCGGAAGGCTCCTGAATATAATATAGTCCAGCAGCATGGTAAGGGTGCCTGCCTGGTCGGGCGGGCTCTTCATAATAATAACCATCAGGGCACCATGGGATAGGTTTCAGATCAAACTGTGAGACTGTGCGTTCTACTGCGACTTGACCTGAATCCGAGATGCTTTTCAAAGGATTAAAGCGAAGTCCCTGCGTTCGTGGTGCTGAATAACTTTCTAGAAAAGCATTTGCCTCTTGCCCCAGTATTTCTTGTATATATGCGGTGAAAGAGGCAGGCAGCTGTTCTTCCTTCATAGATCATTCTCCTTTTTCTTAGTTGCTGTTTCATGTTTATACCGATAAAATCAAGGTATGGGGAACGTAATCGTACCTGAAATTCTACATATACACAACTATATCATAATTGCCAAGTCTTACTGTACGTAAGGCAATTGTAAGGGGGATGTACCATATGAATTTGCTGCAAGCGCTCTTCTTCCCGCCGGAGCAACCCGGTGGTGTATCATCCATGATCCCTTATCTTCAGGAAAGGTTCCGTTCAAGCCGCTGGGAGATGGATTTGTTTTGGTTACCTAAGCGGATTCGCAACAAGNNGGGAAAGTCAGATCGTTCAGAAATATATTCAGACCTACCGTGATTATCTATGGTGGACTAAACTACGAATGAGCAAGACATATGATCTTATCCATTCCCATCACCCAATTGCTGGTTTAGCAATGAAAAAAGTATTTCCAAATACTCCGTTAATTCAAACCTTACATTCCAGTTATGAGCGAGAGCTGATTCTTAATGGAGCTATTTCTGAAGGCGGGCTGGAACATCAGTTTCTAGTTTCGCTTTACCGCGAACTTGAGCATGTTAGTGATCGGTTAATGACTGTGTCGCAAGCTTTTGCAGAGTATGTGGCGCCTTATATTTTAGATCCTTCTAATATAGGAGTAATACCGAATGGTTTTGATGAGAAAAGGTTTAAGCCAGTTCCGCATGACAACGCTGTACCACAGCTAGTGACTGTGACACGTCTAGTTCCAGCCAAAGGAATTGATACTTTACTCAAGGCCTGTGCTGAGCTTAAAAATCGCAACCATGAATATGTACTGCATATTATTGGAGATGGACCTTCCCGTGCGGATTTGGAAAATATGGCTAAGCAATTAGGAATTTATAATGAAACGATTTTTTATGGATATACGCTCCATCCGGAAGAATTCATGCCTTTCTTTGATATTTTCGTGCTGCCTTCTCGGGCGGAGGCCTTCGGATCGGTGTTTGCAGAAGCAGCGCTTAGCTGCTTGGCTTTAGTTGGGACGAATGTAGGCGGGATACCGGAGCAGATTGAAGATGGTGTGAATGGCCTGCTCGTCAGTCCTGGTGATGAGATTGCTCTTGCTGACGCTTTAGAGAAGGTGATATCCGATCCGGCTTATCGTTATGAGCTTTCTCGTTCAGCTTGGGATAAAGCGAAAAGCTTGTATTCGCTGACTCGTGTCGCTAATGAACTTAAAAAGACATACTTACAGTATCCCTCAGGAACGAAGGGGTGAGCAGCTATGATTCCATTTCGATTTCTACATGCTGCTGACTTACATCTGGATAGCCGTTTTGCTGGGCTGGCGCATATTTCGCCAGCCATTCGTTCTTATTTACGTGTNNATCGTCATCAGTGGAGATGTATACGATGTTTCTGACGCTTCCTTACAGGGTCAATTGCGATTTCAGGAAGCACTCAAGGAACTGGGTCAGCAAGGAATACACGTGTTTCTGATCCATGGCAACCATGATCCACTTGACGGATTGCGTCTGACTACAGAAATGCCCAGGCATGTTACCGTGTTTGGAGGAGAGAAGCCAGATCTCGCTACGGCTTACCGTCGCAAAGATGGTCAAGAAGTGGCTATTGTTAGTGGAATCTCCTATCCGACTGCGAAAGTTACGGACAACACTGCAGTGACCTTTTATCGAAAGCCTGGCAGCCGTCTGTTTCATATTGCTATGCTGCATGGGAATGTAGACGGTGATTTGCTGCACGAGACGTATTCTCCTTGCAGTCGTAGGGACCTTATCGAACGGGGTTTTGATTATTGGGCACTTGGACATATCCATAAACGTAGTGTATTGCATGAAAAACCGGCGATTATATACCCGGGCAATATACAAGGGCGTAGCATTAAGGAAACCGGACCCAAAGGTTGTTATGTTGTGGATGTTGATGAGGCTGGAAGTGCCACGCCCCATTTTCATGAGCTTGATTATGTTCGCTGGCAGGTACGGGATCTGTCCATTGAGGGATTGAGTAATGAAGCAGAATGGATACAAAGGGTAGAGCAGGTGATTGACGATATCAGGGAGGAACTCCCGGAGCTGATGTCAGTGGTCAGATTTCGTCTGATCGGACGCGGGGACGTACATAAAGTATTAGCTGAAAAAGGAGCGGTAGAGGATCTGCTGTCTGAACTCCAGCGCCGTGAGGCGGTTCGGGCTGAGCGTAAAGATTATAAGGGACTTGTCTGGGTGGAAGGATTCGCTGTAGAATCCGGGTTAGCTATTGACCGTGAACGGTTATTAGAGGAGGATAGCTTTCTTGGAGAAATGCTGCGAATTACAGAGCGTACGGAACATTCAGCAGAAGCGCTTGAAGAATTAATAAACAGTGCGCTTAAGCCGCTCATGGAGAATCAGGAGCTGCGACAGCTGCTCTCGGTGACAAGTCAAGAGGAGAAGCTAAGTTGGCTTCGTAGTGCAGCAGAACAGGGAATCACAATGCTCGGTGGAATGGAGGGTGCTCCAGAAGATGAGAATTGAACATTTGCAGATCCATGGCTTCGGACGTTTGCATAACCGAGAGATTGAACTATCGGAAGGAGTTACTATACTCTATGGACGTAATGAAGCAGGAAAAAGCACGACGTTACAGTTTATTCGATCCATGCTGTTTGGAATTCCGAGTCGTGGTAACCCTACGGAGAGGTATGAACCTATGCAAGGCGGATTACATGGGGGAATACTGAAGGCACGTGATAGTAATGGTGTCCTGTGGACCATTCGTCGCCATACAGCTGGTGGTGAGGGCTCAGGAAGAAATGAGAAACTGAACATCACGGTTAACCATCCGAATGGAACAACGCAAGAGCTAGGANNCTCTCGGAGCATGTTCCATCAATTGTTCGCGGTCTCTCTCGATGAACTGCAGGAGCTTGCTGCGCTTCAATCAGAAGAGATGGGCAGCTTTCTCTTTCACGCGGGTATGGGCGGTGGTGGAACGATCATGCGGGCAGAACGTCGATTGGTACAGGAAGCTGAGAAGCTGTATAAACCTCGGGGCAAGCTGCAGGAAGCTGCTAAAATCGTTCAGGCTATTGAGAAACTAGAGCATCAGATGGCGGAGAGCCGCTCTTATCTTCCACGTTATAACGGTAATATAGCAGCATTAAAGGTTACGGAATCTGAGCTAGATCAACTGGAACAACAACGTAAGCTTACTGGAGACAAGCTCGTGATGCTTCGCAAAGCTCAGGATGTTCGTGAATTGTGGTTAAAATGGAGCGATGCGCAGCTCGAGCTGCAGGACCTGCCAGTGATTACAACCTTTCCTGAAGATGGAGCGATTCGCTATCAGGCACTTGAAGGTGAAATTCGGAATGCTCAGGGAGCAGTAACTCGTTATGAACGTCTGCAAAGTGAGCTTACGGCTGGGCTGGTGCAGAATCCGCCGGATGCGTTGTTAACAGCGCAAGGGCCTGTCCTGGAGCGGCTGGATCGCCATCGG
>DOJM01000094.1:0-259 GCA_003529225.1 Paenibacillus sp. | reverse complement strand
GCAGGCAGCAGAACGGGCGTTGGCGCGTGAACCCGCAACCGGCGCCGAATCTTTTGCGCAGCTGGCTCCGCGCAGCGCCCGAGAAGTGCTGCAGCTGTGGGACGAGCTGCAGCAGGCGGCCGAGCGCTGGCGCGAAGCGCAGCTCAGCGAAGGGCCGCAGCGCGGCCCCGGCGCCGGAAGTGACGGCCCTAGCGCGCAGCGCATGGCCGCGCTCTACCGGCGCCTGCTGTGGGCTGGGGCAGCACTAACCGTGCTGCTG
>DOJM01000333.1 GCA_003529225.1 Paenibacillus sp. | reverse complement strand
AGAATCCTATTTTTAAAATAGGAAGTGAAGCGATTATCCAAGCGGACCATATGGAAGGTATGAAAGAGGCAACAGCAACGATAGTTGGAGCTTTTGATACTACTGCGTATATCGTTTCTTATAGACCTACAACAGGCGGATTTCCAGTTACAAATCACAAGTGGATTATTCATGAAGAAATCAAAAAAGCAGCTGACAAACCCTATGAATCAGGCTCAGAAGTCGTAATGGAAGCTGACCATATGAAAGATATGAAAGGTGCAACGGCTCAAATTAACTCAGCTGAACATACTACGGTATATATGATTGATTACACACCTACTACGGGTGGAGATAAAGTNNTTCAGCTATAAAGTAACCAATAGAAATTTAAGTTCATAAGTAATGAAAAAAGATCAATGTAGGAGTAGTCATGGACTTTGTTAAAGTTCTAGGCTGCTCCTACCTTTTTGATTGCTTCTTTTATTGGTAGTGAAGTGTTAATATATCTTTATAAAGCACAACTATACAAAATATACCATTAAAATGGTATTTTCTTAGAAGGTAGGAGCGTGATTGAAATGCCTAACTGGCAGGTGAAATTCGATGAAGAGATGCTTAAGCAAGCTGCACAACAGATTCAAGTCGATTGGACAACGATAAAGTATATTGGTGGCTTTGAAAATGTTGTCTATAGCTTTCCAAAAGATGATCATGAATTTATTTTACGTGTAACTCATCATTCTCATCAGGAGCAGGAGATGGTTATCTCTGAACTTGACTTTATGGACCATCTTGCAAAGCATGGAGTGCAACTGGCTCCCCCCATTCCCTTTAAGGATGGCAGTTTGGTACAAACGCTAGTCAAAGATGAGGAAAGATTTATGATCTGTGTGATGGAGAAAGCACCAGGTGGTCATGTTAATGCTTCCGACCCTTATTGGGGATCGGAGCTTTATGAGCAATGGGGTGAGGTAACAGGAAGAATGCATGCTTTAGCTCTGCAATACGAGCGTCCAGAGACTGTTCTGGCAAGACCACATCAGGGGAAGCTAGAGTTTGACTTTGCTAACTTTGGTACTGTTGAACAGCAGCTTTTTGAAAAGTTGCTTCATATAAATGATCGGATTAACCAGTTGCCGCGGAATCGAGAAGGTTATGGACTATGTCACCGTGATTTGCATCCGGGTAATTTTTTCGTGCATGAGGGGCAGATCACCGTGTTTGACTTTGATGATTGCGGATACGACTATATGGTGCATGATATTGCCATTGCCGTTTTTTATTCGACCATCTTTGGGGATTGGCGAAAACCGGAAGTAGAACAGAGTAGAACTTCTAGTCTTGCGGCAGCCATGTTGAAGTCCTTTATGAAGGGATATAATCGAGAGTATGCTCTCGACAATAAGTGGCTAGAAGTGCTCCCGCTCTTTATTGAGAAGCGTCGACTGGAATTAGTGCTTTTGTTATTTCAAGAGTTTTCGGAGTCACAACGTGAGGAGAATAGAGTGTGGCTTACCTGCAATATTCAAGATGCTCTAAATGACATAGCTTGTTTAGAGCTTTAATGACGGAGCTAACCAATATGACACCTCCAAAACATATTCTTTCTGCAGCTACCGTTGTATTCAATGATCAGGGAGAAATCTTATTAATAAAAGGGCCACGCCGAGGATGGGAGATGCCTGGTGGACAGGTCGAAGAAGGAGAGTCTCTTAAAGAGGCGGCGATCAGGGAAGCCAAAGAAGAATCGGGTATTAATATAGAAATAAATAAGTTCTGCGGCGTTTTTCAAAATGTAGATCGGTCTATTTGCACTACATTATTTCTGGGTAAAGCTATCGGTGGTAAGCCCGCTACTAGTTCTGAAAGCTTGGAAGTGGGCTTTTTCTCAATAGAACAAGCAAAGGATATGCTCACATGGAAAANNTAAGACTACGGCTAGAGTATTGCCTAAACGATGCTGTGCAGCCTTTTTACGTAGAGTTACAGGGCACAGATATAGAAGAAATTATATTTAAATTAGAAAATCAGCAAACTTTTTAGAGGTCCCCCTGCGTCCTACCTGATCATCTAAGTTTAATAATATTTTTATTTTATAACATTTTCACTTGATTACAGAACTTTTCATACGTTTACAGCGTCTTACTTATGAACGATAAATCGACGGTAAGGACTGAAACATTATGAAAGACAACACGAAGCTATTCAGAAATAATATGAGGAGCCAGTCTTCTATACAATCTGTAGGCGGCAGGCGTTATGTGCCAGGAATTGATGGTCTAAGGGCTTTATCAGTACTCGCTGTAATCGCATATCATTTGAATCTGAATTGGGCTGAGGGTGGACTTCTCGGCGTTGGAATATTTTTTGTAATCTCAGGATATCTCATTACGGACCAAATCATTAGCCAGTGGGAGCGGCACCGAAGACTGAACCTTTTAGACTTTTGGGTTCGTAGGGCGCGGAGGCTATTGCCTGCGATGGTCGTCATGCTTTTTGTGGTTGCCATATGGCTTTTAATTATAGAACCATCAAGATTGTTTGGGCTCAAGGGTGACTTTATGTCTTCCTTATTTTATTTCAATAACTGGTGGCTAATATTTCATAATGTTTCCTATTTTGAAAGCTTTGGCCCACCATCTCCGATCGGACATTTATGGTCGCTTTCTATTGAAGGACAGTTTTATATTCTATGGCCAATAGTTCTCATCATCGTGATGAAGATTGCTCGTCGNNTTAGCCATGGCATTGATCTACGTACCGGGCACAGACCCGAGTAGAGTGTATTATGGAACGGATACCCGCGTATTTGCGCTTCTCATTGGAGCAGCACTTGCAGTTGGTTGGCCAAGCCAGAAACTTAATGATAAGGTCTCAGAACCGG
>DOJM01000201.1:2796-9099 GCA_003529225.1 Paenibacillus sp. | reverse complement strand
CACGACATGCTGATGGCGAGAGTGGCGCGGAAAGTAACGGACAAAAGAGTACTGACACTGATCCGAGCCTACTTAAACGCCGGAGTCATGGTGGATGGAAAGCTGGAGAGTAGCTGGGAGGGAACGCCACAAGGCGGTCCGCTCAGTCCGCTTTTAGCAAACATTCTGCTGGATGACCTGGATAAGGAATTGACCGGACGAGGACTACGATTTGTACGCTATGCGGACGATTGTAATCTCTTTGTGGCGAGCAAACGGGCAGGTGAACGGGTCATGGAATCGGTCAGCCGATTTATAGAAGGAAGGCTAAAACTGAAAGTGAACCGGGAGAAAAGCGCGGTGGCAAGGCCTTGGCACCGGAAGTTGTTAGGATTCAGTTTCCTGAGCCAGAAACAGGCAATGATTCGAATAGCACCGAAGAGCCTCTTAGCAGTGAAGAAGAGGATTCGAGAGCTAACAAAACGAAGTTGGTCCATTTCCATGGAAGAACGAATTGGCCGGCTGAACCGGTATTTGATGGGGTGGCTTGGCTATTTCCATCTGGCGTCGGCGAAGAAACACCTCCAAACACTGGACAAGTGGATTCGGAGAAGACTCCGAATGTGTCTGTGGAAGCAATGGAAACGAGTCCGGACACGAATCCGCGAACTCCGGGCCCTTGGGGTACCAGAGTGGGCTTGTTTTAGGATGGCTAACTCGAGACGAGGCGCATGGGAAATGTCCCGGAACACGAATAATGCCCTTCCGACTTCCTATTGGGGAGCGAAAGGGCTGAAAAGTCTGCTTTCACGTTATCTGGAACNNCGGACCCGCATGTACGGTGGTTTGAGAGGACGGGGGCTTGCCGCCCCCTCCTACTTGATAGTCAAGTAAAAGGCAGTGAAAGTGATGATATTTCAATGTACAGACGGACTAATGAGTTTAATAATCAAAGTTTAACAGTCGAGCCGAAGGATATAGTAAAGTTCAAAAAGAATGGAGTTTTGTTTAGGAAACTTGTTGATGATGAAGCTCTCTCATTCAGTACGGAAAGAGGGTGGATTAGGTACTACTATGGATGCTGTTAATGCAACAGGTATCTTAATAGCCGATCAAGATGGGACGTCTCATACAAAATTAGAGTAACTATTTGTGATATTAGTAAGGGAGAAGAAAATTCAATACAATCAAGATATCTATTTAGTTGTACAACTTGCGGCATGGAAGTAATGTTTGGGGAAATATATCATTGGGAAAATAGTAGTAGAAATATTGTAATTGAAGAAGATAATTCAAGATAGTTAAGTGAAAGGCCACATAGGAGCGTAACAACTCCATGTGGCTTTTTAATTGTTTGCGTGCCCAGAGGCCACGCATAATCCAGTTCATTTCTAGGTTATTACATCCTATCGTGTCCATTACCTCAAAAAGCGACTTGCCAACTGGGAGTTGCTTTTTTTGATGCGTCTCACAGTCGCACCCTTTAGGTGGTTCAATTCCCCCGGTAACTTTAACTTTACCCTTTAAAGTGTCATAGCCGAAGATTGACGGATGGGCAGGGTGTCTTTCGTGAGAGAGAAACCCGAAGGCCTGCAGGCAAAGTCCAGCCCGGAATGTAGTGAAGCAGAGGTGGCGGAGATGTAGGGCGACTACCCGAAAACTTAATTGTATAATTTAGGGATAGTTATTTTATTTGAAGATTTCTACAAGTTTCTTCCGATCTACAATCTGTTATGTTATTGTTTTCATCAGTTTTAATAATTACTACGCGTCCGTTTATTTTGTCACTAAAATATATCGACATTTTGCTTTTGGGTATTTTACCAATGAATGATTGTATCTCCTCAGAAGTGAGCTTACTGTCTGAGGTTTTAACTACTAGAATGGAAAGATTGTTATAATATTTTGAATTTTGGAGACTCTCTTTTTTGTAGATGAGAAATGGGAGATTTTGGTCTTTTATGCTTGTCTCAATCGCTTGAATTTCATTTTTGAAATTTGAATGGAACAATATTCGAATATTTTCTGTTGCTGTATAGTAAGTGTTTGTAATGGCTGGGGTGAGTAAGAGCATAGCAATAGCAATACTAGTATTTATAATTATTATTATTTTACTTTCAGTTTTAATCCAAAACGCTATAAATAGCAGGCAGGCAACCCCCAATAAAAAAGTATAAATTGTCATCATGTATGAATTCTTTTCAATAAAAAAATATCCTCCATAAGATAGAACCTGAAAAAGAAGGATTCCAGCTGTATAAACAATTATGAAAGTTATAAATCCTATCAAGATTTTATTTTTATTCATTTTTCCTCCTATTGTGAAAACAACTTAAGGGAAACAGGATATGTGGATTAAACTACAAGTCACGTCCAACGTATTGTATGACCGTTATCACTCCGACTTCATATTTCTTGCTCTTATTTGTCCGTCGGTAATAATACTGGACGACCTTTGCTACCTGATTGCTTAACTCATTTAATTTACGACGATCTTGAAAAAATATATTACGTAATTCTTGAGGCACCGTAAAGACCATATAACGATGAGGTACATTTAGGATCGTTCTTGTTGTTTCTCTGCCCATTCATCTGTATATTTCTTCTCACACCCATGAAAAAACGACTTTTACAGGTGAAGCAGATGAACACAGGCTCGAGATTCCTTCCGTACATATGTCTCCTGATTTTTCACATTTATCCCTCCTACTTCTTTCATCGGAGTTATCCACATTTCTTTGCACTGTATAATTTCCTAAACAATGAAAAAAGGATCAACCAGAAAGAACTGGTTGATCTTAAAATACGAACTGGTAGGATAGTATAAACTGATTGCCGAATTATGAGTAAAAAGAATGTTTCAAAATATGGGTGGGTGGTGAGAATTGAAGGATCCTTTCTTAACTCTTGAATAAAGCAACGGTGGGAATGGTTATTAAAATTTATGAAGTGATTGATTTAATGGGGGAGAATTGGCGTTAGCGGGCGAATACAATAGCACTATAGAAACACGGCAATGTGTCGGACTGTACATTCAAGGGAAAATTAATTTTCCCACACTAGCCATAGATGTGTGATTGCACTTTATTGAAAGTGGACGATATTTCAGGAGGGATTGGAGAAAGTATGAGGAAAAAAGACTGGATTATAGTAATTCTAGTAGTCTCTCTATTCGGAAATGTTGCATTATTTATAGATCATAAACGTGACATCAGAAATGAAGAATTGAAATATGAATTATTGAATGCTTACATTCAACGAGATCTAGCTCAACTTGAAGCAATTATACAGTATCAACTAGATAATAATTGGAAAAATGAAACTCTTGTTACCCAGAAACTAGATGATGCCATTGATTCAATTATCTTACACAGTGGAATGGAAAGAGATAAGGATAAGGAAGACATCCTTATGAAATTGTATGATTACATGAATGAGTTCAAGATTGGTGACGGAACTTTAGATGTTAGCCGAAACGATAAGCAACGTGCCGATTACATCTATTTAGGCCAGAAACTACGTTCTAACGGGTGGAAGTCTGGCGTAGGATATGATACAAGCTGGGATTCTTTTGCATCAAAAGTAAAGGAGTTCGTAGGGGAGTCATAGAAGTCATAAGTCTGCAAACGGATGTGCATGGATGCTCATTTTTCTATTAGCAAGATGATCTGGTTTCAATTTTCAACTCTTGATTTTCTGAATTTATATCCTTGCTCTACTGATATTCAAAAAGAAGCTGGCAATAAAACTATACTTATGTTATCTGTACCTGGATATTTTAATAATTACGATTGTTTTCCTGTCCGCCTCTACCTCTAACTCTACCTCTAACTCTAACTCTAACTTCTCCCTGGATGCAGTTATCAGGCTGTTTGCAAGTGTATTTATTTTTTATGTTTGTTTACTGATTAAGTATAAAAAGTAACACCGGTGACGATCTATATCGTATCGTGTCCATAACCTCAAGAAATTCGATAATACTGGGGAAAACATGGAGGATCTGATCTCCATCGGAACAATTGGGCTGATTAAAGCCATTGAGAGCTATCGTCCAAACAAAGGCACATGATCCAATTGGGACTGACAAGGAAAGTAATGAAATTACACTTATCGATATCCTTGGCTACGAGGCTGATGATGTCATTAAAGAAGTGGATCTAAGATCGAGAAGAGCAAGATATATCGTAATCTCGATATATTGGATGCCGAGAAAAGGAAGTTGTCGTTGGTCGTTTTGGATTGGATACAGGTGGGGAAGAGAGGACGCAGCGGGAGATCGCGAAGGAGCTTGGGATCTCGCGGAGTTATGTTTCGAGAATAGAAAAAAGGACGCTCATGAAGCTGTATCATGAGTTTTATAAGGCGAAGCGGTAGGATCTTAGATAATAACTAAAGCTTAACAATAGAGTGTTTGAAGCGACTTGCCGACAAGGGAGTTGCTTTTTTGTTAATTCAAGTAGTTGGGCTAAATGAACATAAAAAAAGCATATTTAGAAAATTAACTTTTTAATTGCTGAGGGGTGTTATTATGACATACAAAGAAATATATGATCTCCATATTCAATTGTTACATGTATATGAGAACAATGAAAAGTACCAAGGTCCATATCAGAAGCAACTTAATTATTTTAAGAGACAGTTTTTTATAGCTGAAGATATAGTAATGATGCTGTGATTTAACCCGCCATGACCGTGCAGATCACCACTTATAATAACTGGCCCTAGGTAGCCCTGCAATGGCTAATAGACGAGTAACCCCGTGTAGGACACGCAGTTCCTCAATACTGGCAAACGATACGTGAGCGTCCTTTCATTGGATCGGATGAGTAGCCCTTACGAGTATCGAATACTTTAGCTGTCTTTCCCATCTAGATACTCTCGTACTGCTGCCGTCTGAAATCTTCCGTGTATGATTGAAACACTTGTCATTCCTTAGCGATAAATATATTCCTCCAAGATTCACTCGTTTCTCATGATAACATCAGTTTTTTAGCGTCTACTTGAAGAGCAAAAATATAAAACAAATTGAATACGTATATCCCAAAGTGCTTTGATTTGTCCTATTTCGTTTTGGATGAAAACAAATATTTTTGGTGCTTACAGCGTTTGTTGGTAGAGCTTTCTCTTGAACTCCCCAGGAGGCATTCCCATTTCTGCTGAAAAAACAGTGGTAAAATAGTGAACTGTTTTAAAACCTGACATTTCTGAAATTTCTTTGAGGGTAAGGTCGGTATCTGAAAGGAGGCTGCCGGCTTTTCTCATTCTCTCTCTTTTAATATAATTTGAAAACGATTGGCCTAATTCATCCTGGAAAATACGGGATAAGTGTCTTTCTGAAATGTGAATAAAATCCGCTACATCGCTCATTTTCAATGATTGAGACAGGTTGTCATGGATGTATAGCTTCGCTTGATATACTAAGGACGAATAAATACGAATTTCTTTATTCTTTTTGTATTTAATTTGTTCTTCATTAAATAATCCAATAATACTTGAATAAAAAGAAGAACCTAAGCCTTGAAAGCAGTCGTTGAACAATAGATATAAATCACAGGCCATAACGAGGATCGAAGTCCATAGTTTTACAACGGGAGTCTGGCCAGCATCATTAATAATGAATTTTTTCGTTTTTTCTAGATTAGTAAAAAGTTCTATTAATTTCTTTGTAGATTTTGTTTTTATAATTTCAAACCCAACAAAAATAATTTCCAATCCAGTTTCACTTAAAATTTGGTGTTTAACGAAGGGGCGAGAAAGGAAAAGGGACCCACTCGTTATATGAAATGAATGTCCATCATCCACATACTCACCTTCACCGTTGACAATATAGCACAGTTCAAAATAAGAATGTTGATGTGGCTTGTTATTGTAATGATTGGGTTGAGCACCCCAATAGTGAATTAGAATGGAAGCATCACTTCCATTGACTTGCATGGATTCCTGATTAAGAGCAATTGAACCATCTATAAACAAATCAGTCCATTCCATGACTGCCTTCCCCTTTCAAAATACTGATGAACCACATTAATGTTCCCACTTTGATAGTAGCATATTTTTCCACGCGCGTATCATGCATGTCTCGATTTTATAAAAACATGACTGGTTTCTCAAAAGATTAAAGAGAGAGCAAGATTTATACTAGAGATAAAAAAATGATCCATATAAAAAGGGNNAAAAAGGGATGTGAAGAGTTGTAATGAATAAATATTCGATCGCATTTGATGTCGGAGGATTGTTTATAAAATCAGCTGTTTTAAACGACGATGGGGAAATAGTTCCTAACTCGTATGCCATTTTCCCCTCGAAATCAAAAGAGACTAAAGA
>DOJM01000201.1:0-2748 GCA_003529225.1 Paenibacillus sp. | reverse complement strand
AAATGGGATTTTGGATAAAGACTTCGAAATAACTGGAGTTGGCTATGCATTTCCAGGTCCATTTGATTATGAAAGCGGGATAAGTTACATCAAAGGTATCGATAAATTTGAAGAGATATACGAAGTGAACCTTCGTGATCTATTAATAAATCGTCTTAAACAAGAAAGTTCTTTTCATTCAAAGACAAGTAATGAGTTTCAGATTGTTTTTGATAATGATGCGAGCTTGTTTGCTTTAGGAGAACATGTAGCCGGAAAGGCTGGAGGTTACAACAAATCCATATGTTTAACCATTGGTACGGGGGCAGGATCAGCATTTATGGAAAATGGAAAGTTGGTAAGAGACAGACAAGATGTACCGGAAAATGGCTGGATCTATAATCAACCATTTAAGCAATCCATAGTCGATGACTATATTTCCAAAAGAGGTATCTTACAACTGGCGAATGAATTAGGCCTTTGTACAACAGACATCGAAGTGGAAACACTAGCTGCTATGGGCAAAAATGGTGACCAGAAAGCAAAGATGGCATTCCGAATGTTTGGGGAATCTATCGGAGAAGCTTTAAATCCATATATAAAAAGTTTTAAACCAGATGCGATCATTCTTGGCGGTCAAATTACAAAAAGTAAAGATTTGTTTATGAATGGGGTTTATGAAACGCTTGAGAACAAAACGGTAAACATTGAATGTTCCGAAGAAACCTCACTGAGTACATTTAAAGGTGTAGCAAATCTATTAAAGCAATCTATTAGAAAGAAGGGATAAAATAATGGCTAATTTTAATATGTACCCAGAGATACTAGTATCCAATTCAAATGATCATGCTTGGCAAGATTACGGAAACATTAAGAATGAGCTTAATCGGGCAATAAACAGACTAGGAAAGCAAAAGACAATCGTTACCATCGATTGTTACCCTGGCGTAAAAATGGAAGAACTAAAAGCTAACCTTGTTTCAGTTATGGAACCTGCTTATGCATTTTTTGCTGATGATTTATATTATTCTAGCGATAAAGTAACGGATATGATTAAATTTCATCTAACAACGGATAGAGTATTTGGGAAGATGTCGCTTCATAATTTTGGGGATTTTTTAGATGATGAACGTTTAAAAGAGGCTAGAAGTGCTATTAATAACATTGATAGCGGTTTAATCATTATTTATGGTTCTGGTGCTACTCTTGTATGTGATCCTGATATTCTCATATATGCTGATTTAGCAAGGTGGGAAATCCAAAAAAGATATAGTAATAATGAAATTTCCAATTGGAGAGTAGACAACCGTAATGAGGATGCGGTTAGAAAGATTAAAAGAGGCTATTTCTTTGAATGGCCAGTTGCAGACAGACATAAAAGGAAGTTGTTTGAAAAAATAGATTATCTATTAGATACGAACTGCAGCAATGAACCAAAGCTGGTAGAGGGGGCAACCTACTTAGCTGGATTAAAGCAAACAGTCAGCCAGCCTTTTAGAGTTGTTCCTTACTTTGCCCCTGGAGTATGGGGTGGGCAATGGATGAAAGAAAAGCTTGGGCTTGATCCGTCAGTGGAAAACTATGCTTGGAGCTTTAATGGTGTACCAGAAGAAAATAGTCTTTTTCTAAGATACGGAGACGTAAAAATTGAAGTCCCGGCTATCAATGCTGTTTTTAGACATCCAGTTGATCTTTTGGGTGAAAAGGTATATGGACGTTTTGGGGCGGAGTTCCCGATTCGATTTAATTTTTTAGATACTTTTGGGGGCGGAAATCTTAGTTTACAGGTTCATCCATTGGTTGATTGTGCGCGACAAACGTTTGGGGTGCATTATACGCAAGATGAGAGCTATTACATCGTTGATGCAGAAGATGATGCTATCGTTTATTTGGGTGTCAAGGATGATATTGATTCCAGTGAAATGATTCGAGATTTAAAACAATCATATGATGAGGGCAGTAAATTTGACGATCAAAAGTATATTAATCAATTTCCAGCTAAAAAGCATGACCATTTTTTAATACCAGCAGGTACAATTCATTCGCAGGGAAAAGATTCCTTGGTATTAGAAATAAGTGCAACACCCAATTACTTCACTTTTAAATTATGGGATTGGGGACGGCTGGGGATGGATGGGATGCCAAGACCTGTTCATCTTGAACACGGAATCAATTCTATTCAATGGGAAAGAGACGAGAAGTGGGTCAGTGAAAATATAATCAATTGTCTAGAACAAATAGGTGAAGGCGATGGATGGATCGAAGAAAAAACAGGCTTACATGATAGGCAGTTTATTGAAACAAGAAGACATTGGTTCTCAAGACCAGTCATCCATAACACTGATGGCGGTGTCAATGTTCTCAATCTAATAGAGGGTGAGGAAGCTATAGTTGAAAGTCCTACAAATGCCTTTGAGCCATTTGTAGTTCATTATGCTGAAACATTTATCATTCCTGCAATGGTTGGCAGCTATTCGATACGCCCCCATGGTAATAGCGTAGGAAGAGAAATTGGGACAATCAAGGCCTATGTTAGAACATAGCAGAGTAATATTTTCCAGTTGTGCTGACTCACGTCGAAGAGGACATCATTCATAGATGTCCTCTTTTTGGTACAATATGCTTTTAAATAAAAGAATAATATCCTAGAACAGGACAGTTAGTAGCTTTTGCAGCCTGAAAGGCTTCATCTACGTTATTCGAATCATTTAGCAGAAGGGAATAACGATATTGATGGAAACCGCCTAAATCTACTTTGAAATTGGTTTC
>DOJM01000136.1:5435-5744 GCA_003529225.1 Paenibacillus sp. | reverse complement strand
AATTCACCAGAGAAGATGGACATGTACGTCGACATTATCTATAACAGTACCATTGGAATGGATAAATTGGTTGATGAATTGTTCTTATATTCCAAGCTGGATTTGAATCAGGTCCCATTTGCGTTCGAAGCTGTTGATATTATTGCATTCCTTGAGGATTGTATCGAAGAGATTCGCTACAATAACGAAAATAAAGGAGTTTCATTTCATCTAGACGACCATAACTTCGAACGTATTGAGGTTGTTGCAGATTTGGATAAATTAAAACGGGTATTACTGAATGTAATTGGGAATGCGCTGAAGTATATG
>DOJM01000136.1:0-5368 GCA_003529225.1 Paenibacillus sp. | reverse complement strand
CATATCTTTGAACAGTTTTATCGTGCAGAGCCTTCTCGGAACCTATCGACAGGCGGTAGTGGACTTGGTCTTGCGATCGCTCGTCAGATTATTGAAGGGCATGGCGGGTCGATATGGATGGAAAGTGAACCCGGTGTCGGATCAAGCCTGTTCTTTACTTTAAAGCGCACGACCGAAGAAGGAGGATTTCATTCGCATGACACGGATTCTGATTATTGAAGATGAGGCAACGATAGCGCAATTGGAAAAAGATTATTTTGAGCTGAGCGGTTTTGCCGTTGATATATGTCATACGGGTTCTGAGGGGCTTGGGCATGCTCTTGAAGGGGATTACAATCTTATTATCGTAGATTTGCAGTTACCTGGCATCGATGGTTTTGAATTATGCCGCCGGATTAGGGAGGCGAAGGAAATACCGATCTTTATCGTATCTGCGAAGAAAGAGGAGATCGATAAGCTTCGGGCGTTTAATCTCGGAGCGGATGATTATATTACGAAGCCCNNAACTAGATATGAACGCATGCTTAGTAAGCTAGAACCTATGGAGAAGCATGAGATCCAAATCCGTGGAGTTCATATCGATAAAAATTCCCGCAGGGTGTTTGTACGTAATCATGAGGTTTTGTTTACCGCGCGGGAGTTCGATGTACTGGTCTTTTTAGCGAGTCATCCGAATCGGGTATTCAGCAAAGATGATCTATTCGAACGGATCTGGGGGATGGACTCCAGCGGGGATATCGCAACGGTTACGGTTCATATTCGCAAAATACGGGAGAAACTGGAAGCGGACCCCTCGAATCCACAATATATTGAAACGGTGTGGGGTGCGGGATACCGGTTTACGGTGTAATGGCGTTTTTCTTGAAGATTTTCGATAATTTTAAGCTCTGGTTAATACTTTATTAATAAATCGTTTCTGGGGAGTTTATTTCTTTCCATTATCATTTAGTTATAGACATGAACACCAAATAACTTAATGATCTTAGGGGGAAATATAGTGAAAATCGTAGCTAAAAAAGCAGCAGCATTAATGGTCGCAGCAACACTAGGTGCAACCTATTTACCTTTTGGGGTGTTAAATGTACAAGCAGCACCTGCATCAAGCCATAAGGGGATATCCGCAACAGCATCTAAGTTATCAGATAAAGAAATTCAAGAAGCCGTTGAAGTGCTTGCGGGACTAGGTGTGTTACAGGGTTATGCAGATCATTCGATGGGTGTACACCATCCAATCAATCGTGCAGCGAAAATGGTAGTACTGACCTTTAAATTACAAGGCGCCGAGGAGAACATTGCTCCATTCACCGATGTGAATTCGAACGTATAGTATTACAAATATGCGTCAGTACTTGTTGGTTTAGGGATAATGGAAACGATAGATGGTAAATTTAACCCTAATGAAACGGTAACGGATGAAGAGCTTGTGCAAGTAGTATCGAAGGCGCTAAAGCGTGACGTCTTATCGGTTAAGTACTGGGTTAATCAATTGAATTCTACTGCTGAACCCGCAACACGTGGAGAAGTAGCGGCCTTACTGAATACAGCACGTAAAGCAATGCCTTCCGATAAAGCTCAAATTACAAGTGTGAAATCGATCAATGAAATTACATTAATCGTGACCTTGGATGCCCCTTTGACAGCTGAGAATGAAGTGTTTACTAAGGCGAAAGAAGATTTTGTATTCAATGACGGTCTAACCTTGACGAATATGCCGCGGCTGAAATCGGGTTCTGTTGCAACGTACATTGTTCCTACATCGGTGCAAAAAGCTGGAACAACCTATAACTTATCGTACAAAGGTAAGAATGCAGGATCATTTGTAGGTAACGCAGCCAAGGTGGATATGACAACAACCACTCAGGTAACCAACGATACCTTTGAGATTGAAGCACTGAAAACAAATGGGGTCATTGACTATGGATATGTCATCTCTGCATACAGTGGTGGACGTGGTGCTAACGCATTTGTTTTGGATGAGAATAACAGAGCGAATGGCATCACGTATCAAATCATTCCTTCCATGCAAGGTAGACAAGTAACGATTACCCCAGAAGGGGGAGAATCCATCGTTGCCAAGTATGTTCCATTTACACAATCAACAGATGGTAAGATTGAGCCGAAATTCCGGCTTCCTGAAGGACAAGTCTTGAAACCGGGTGTGAAATATACCTTAACATCCGACTGGGCCAATATAGCAAATCCATCATTCGAAGCGAAAGAAATAGTACCACTGCAAATCTCTGGTGCGGAAGCTGTCAGCGAAACATCCATTAATGTAACTTTGGCTCAAGACCCTGGCGATGAATTGTTTTCGGGCCGTAGTGTACAACTAACCGATCCAAACGGAGACAAATGGGTTGCAACCTATAAATTCTCCAGTCGTAAAGGTGCTGTAGGTGTATTCGATATTACGAATAGCGGTAAATTGGCTGCTGGGACAGTGTATACTGTAACACCACTAGGCGCATGGGCAACTTCTCAAGCCACATTCACTTCGAAATAAGGCGAGTCTACATGAAAGGTGTTGAATGTCATGCGCTTTCTCGTCTTAACACTCTTCCTCTTTATATCAGGATGTCAGACAGATGATTTCAAAGTGTTAAACAACCAAGGGCAGCAATCAACTCAGGAGGTGAACAATGAAATGGATAAGCTGAACCACGCGCTGTTAGCAGCGACTCGTCAAGGAGATAAGGAGCTTATAACAAAACTATTAGCAGATGGTGCAGATATTGATACTACAGACATTGATGGTAGAACGTCCGCATTAATCGCTGTACACACGAATCAACTGGATATATTCAAATTATTGCTAGAACAAGGTGCCGACATTAATATTCGCGACAACCGCTCGGATAATCCACTTCTCTATGCTGGGGCTGAAGGCATGCTTGACTTTGTAAAGGTATCTGTTGCGGCAGGGGCTGATACATCAATTCTGAACAGGTTTGGGGGAACCGCCCTTATCCCTGCTGCTGACCGCGGTCATGTGGACATTGTGGAAGAGCTTCTTACAAGTTCTGATGTCAATATTGATCATGTCAATAATCTGGGTTGGACTGCATTACTTGAAGCGATCATACTGGGCGATGGCGGGAAGGCACATCAGACTATAGTAGAATTGTTAATTCAGCATGGTGCTGACATTCAACTTGCGGATTCTAATGGAATTAGCCCCTTACAGCATGCACAAAATAGGGGTTATCAAGAAATGGTTGAGNNAGCGTAGTGGATCATAATAATTATATGAAAAGGAAACTCTGATCCATTTGGAGTTTCCTTTTTTTGTTCCTAGAACTAGGATTACTTACGTTCACAGACCTCATATTATAGTATAATCAGACTATAATGTTCAATAGTGGAAGATGGGAATATAGCACTATTAAATTTATCGAAGAATGAGGCGTGCATGAGAACTTCGGAGTATAAGATTAAGTTAAGTCATATGTTATACATAATAGTATTTATCGGTCTGTTGATTGTTGTGCGATGGGGCTGGCATAATCATTTTTCGTTCTCCAATCCTCCTACTGTGAAGCAAGGCGTGTTAGATTTACGTGGGGTGGACATTGAATCACTAAGCTCCTTTCCGCTGGATGGTGAATGGGAATTCTATCCTGAACAATGGCTGAATGCCACCAATTTTGATAACGCTACGAAGGGGCAGAGGCTTCAGGTGCCGGGTAACTGGACTGCTAAATTCAATCCAGCAGATCAAGAGAAGGCCTATGGATACGGAACTTATCATTTGCGTATTCTGCTGGATCAACCCTTGTCTGAGCCGCTTAGCTTTTGGTTTCAATCGGTCTATACTGCTTCTGAAGTGGAGATTAATGGAACAGTCCTCTCACGATTCGGTAAGTTATCTGAAGAGAAAGAAGGCCATGTTTCTGTCGCGAAGTCGTTCCTGATCAGTTATGTACCGACAGATCAGAACCAAANNTGTTCGAGCATCAAATTACGGGTCTCCGTTAAAAGGAGGCATTGTTAGGTCTGTAGAGTTTGGCATTCAACATGAGATAGATACAGTCTACTGGAATTCCATTGGCTTGCAGCTAATTGTAGGGGTACTTCTTTTGATTCATGGGCTCTATTTACTGATTATTTATTTGATGGATGTGCGAAAAACAGAGTTGATTATTTTCTTTTCGATGATGGTCGCAGCAGCTGTATCTATTGGGGTTGAACATAATGGACTATTGTTCCGGTTTCTTCAAGTTGATTTTGCCTGGACATTGAAGCTAAAGGTTCTTTCATACATAGGGTTTTGCTTGTTCCTGTTCCTGATGGGAAGAGAGCTCTTTGGGAACCTGCGGAAAGGTAAGGCTTTTTATAGTTATATCCTCTCACTCCTCGGTTTTACTCTATTTATAATCTTTGGTCCAGAAGAGACAGTGCTGTATTTGATCGAAAAAGGGGTCTATATGATCCTTTATTACATTCCAGTATTTTGGACGGCTTATTATTTTGTGAAAATGGTATTTATTCAAGCTGAGGGAGCTCTATTTTTATTATGTTCAGTACTAGCTGTGATTAATAACATAATGTGGGCGTCTGTCTATTACGCAGGAACCTCACAATTTATGTTTTATCCAGTAGATTTAATTGCTGCACTTGCCGCTTTTTCTACCTATTGGTTTAGGAGATATTTTTATCATTCCCATCAAAATGTGTTACTGAATGCCCAATTGGCTGAAGCCAACAAATTAAAGGATCGTTTTCTGTCCAATACATCTCATGAACTACGGACTCCATTACATGGGATTATGAATATTGCTCAGAGTGTGCTAACAAGAAAGAAACATGTACTGGATGAAGAGAGTCAACGTGACATGGAACTGCTAATCATGGTCAGTCGGCGGATGTCGCTCATGCTGAATGATTTGCTAGATGTAGTGAGATTGCAGGATAAACGGATTGTGATGAACATCAAGATGGTGCAAGTAAGGTCCTTGGCTGAGGGCGTGCTGGATATGTTACGCTTCCTGACCGGTGGGACTAAGGTGGAGCTTCGCATGGACATTAATGAGGATTTGCCGCGTGTATATGCTGATGAGGAGCGATTGGTACAGATTCTGATTAATCTAGTTCATAATGCGCTTAAGTTCACCGAACAGGGAAGTGTTGTACTGTCAGCAGAACAAGTGGATGGGCAGGTATGGATCCATGTCACGGATACAGGAATTGGTATGGATGAGGCACTGAGAAAGCGTGTATTTATGCGTTATGAACAAGGAGCTTACGGTGAAGGTGGTATCGGTCTGGGTCTTAGTATTTGTAAAGAGTTGGTTGAGCTACACGGTGGTGAATTATTATTGCAATCCCAGCCGGGCAAGGGAAGTAAGTTTAGCATCTAATTACCTGAAGT
>DOJM01000581.1:9291-10727 GCA_003529225.1 Paenibacillus sp. | reverse complement strand
ATGAACAGTCAGCTGATATTGCTCAAGGTGTAAACTCTGCTCTCGAGCACCGTGATCCAGCACAATTGGCTGAAGAAACAGCAAATATTGGTGCGGGTGATCAAGGCTTAATGTTCGGTTTTGCTACGAATGAGACACCTGAACTGATGCCGCTACCGATCGCTTTGTCTCACCGTATTGCTCGTCGCTTATCTGAAGTTCGTAAGAACGGAACTTTGGAATATCTGCGTCCTGACGGAAAGACACAAGTTACGATTGAATATCAAGATGAGAAGCCTGTACGCGTGGACGCTATCGTAGTATCCACACAACATGCGGAGGAAATCTCTCTTGAACAAATTCAGGCTGATATTAAAGAGCATGTAATTATGCCGGTTGTTCCTGCGGAACTGCTCGATGCTGAAACTAAGTATTTTATTAACCCAACAGGACGATTTGTGATTGGTGGTCCTCAAGGGGATGCCGGTCTAACTGGACGGAAGATTATCGTTGATACGTATGGCGGATATGCTCGTCATGGCGGCGGCGCATTCTCTGGTAAGGATCCAACAAAAGTGGACCGTTCTGCGGCTTATGCAGCTCGTTATGTGGCGAAGAATCTTGTAGCTGCAGGTCTAGCTGATAAATGTGAGATCCAGCTTGCTTATGCCATTGGTGTAGCTACTCCTGTCTCGATTAATGTGGATACATACGGAACAGGTAAAATCAGTGAGGAAAAAATGGTTCAACTGATCAGCAACAACTTTGATCTTCGTCCTGCAGGCATTATCTCCATGCTTGATTTGCGTAAACCAATCTATAGACAGACTGCAGCATACGGCCATTTTGGACGGACTGATGTTGATCTTCCTTGGGAACGCGTAGATAAAGCCGAATTACTCAGAGGTCAAGCAGGATTGTAGTTAATTATATGTTCTTATAATTCGTTAAGCCCGCAAGTTGGCACTTGGTGTCAGCTCTGCGGGCTATTTTTATGTAATGGACAGAATTAGGATTGATTCTAATCATAGAGAAGTAGACTACTAAACTTTGTAAGCCCTTTAACCGAAATATAAGAATATACATAAAGACGTTAGTATGGTTTGAGAGGAGTCTATCACGGCATGAAAAGAAAAATTTCAATATGGACGGCAATTTTTCTAGCGGGAGAACTGGTACTTGGAGCAGGGTATCCTTCTATCGGAATTGGAATATCGGCAGTACATGCTGCAGCGGAATTTGGCATTAGTGTATCGCCAGCACCTGGAGCAACCTATGTAAATATCGGATCATCTCTTAAATTAAGCTTTGATCGTCAAGTAAACCCACAGGCTGGAGAAATTACGATCACGGGTCAGGGTGATAGTACACCTTTTGTGACGATTCCTATTGGTAGTTATGGTTTAATTGGTAGTTCAAAAGACTACGAGCTTAAGTTAGGACCAAACCAACAATTC
>DOJM01000581.1:3418-9175 GCA_003529225.1 Paenibacillus sp. | reverse complement strand
GAGTTAACGTTCAAACTGATGCAAACTCTACCACAGTTAAATTAACGTTGGAGAAAGCTTTGGCAGCCGGAGGAAGTTATTATGTTCTAATAGATGCCTACGCTTTTAAGGATGTTGATAATAGAACGTTCTCTGGTATTTCTAGCGGCAATGTATGGAGTTTCTCTACAAAAGGTGTAGCTGAAATTCCAATGACTCCATCCCCGGCTAACGGTGCAGGTGGTATATCTACCACAGGAGCGCTGCAGCTCACTTTTGACCGTCCTATGATGCCTGCATCAGGTTTTATTACGGTGTCCCCAGGGGCTGCTAATGATGCTAGAACGAGATGGCTTGATGTGAACTCCCCAGCCGTTACTGGAGGAAGCAGCAGAACCCTAACATTGAATCCAGCGTCAACAGCCTCACCTCTGCTAAATGGCACGCAATATACGGTTACGATCCCCCAAGGTGCTTTTTATGATCAAGATGGAAATATATTNNTCGGGCTCGTACACTTGGACACTCACAACAGTATCTTTGACTGGACTTGGCGTAAGTGCTTTGAATCCATCTGATCGAAGTGAATCTATTGCTAACAACAGATCCTTTTCGATCGCTTTTAATCGGGATGTGAATTACAACAGTGCAGTGGCCAATGGTGTGGCTCTATATAAAAGCGGAGGATCTCAGGTGCCGGTTAACGTTACTCGGAGTACCACTACAGCTAAAGAATTTGTAATCACACCTTCTGTAGCGTTAGATAGTGATTCAACTTATTACATTGATATCGCTAAAGGGGCTTTTGTAGACGCAAGTGATACTAACGTTCTATATGACGGGTTAAGTGGTAAGAATTCATGGAGCTTCAAGACCTTGTCTCTGGACAAAACTGCTCCACAGCTCACATCTGCACAGCTTGAGAATAACCGAACCATTCGTCTGAAATATAATGAGTCTCTCAATTCATCCATAGCGCTGTTAACCTCAAGCTTTGGAGTTACGGTGAATGACGAGAATCGAGCGATTGAAAGTGTCTATATTCAGGGGNNAGCAGTTGGGCAGATTGTGAAGGTCAGCTATAATGGCGGACTGCGGACGATTCAGGATTCAAGCAGAAATGCAGCGAGTACTTTTAGCTCTAAACAGATTACGAACTCTATTGAGTCCTCCATGCCAACGCCTAAAGACGGGAGAGTCACGGGGAGATCGGTAGTATTGAATTTTAACGACACCCTAAAACCGGTATCCTATTACGCACATAATCAATTCTTAGTGACTGCAGATGGAGGCTCACTTGGAGTCAACTCGATCAGTTCCAGTGGCAATACAGTATATTTAACGTTGGGCAGTGAAGCATCGAATGGACAGAACGTTCGGGTGTCCTACTATGCAGGTTCGTATCCTTTGCTGAATTCTTATGGACAAAATATTGCGGACTTTACTGATTTCAATATCCGTAACAGTAACGATACGATTGCGCCAGTGTTTCAAAGTGCAACCGGAGGCGGGACTAAAATCATTCTGAATTATAATGAAGGCTTGTCTACAACCAATCTCCCACTGAATAATCAATTCTCTGTGTTAGTGGGCAGCACGCCTAATTATGTGACTAATGTATCGGTCAGCGGCACTCAGGTCACTTTGACGCTTCAGACAGCGCTGACGGTGAATCAGAATGTGACCATTTCCTATGTGCCGGGTTCTGCCGGGATAAGTGATTTGAATGGAAATCGGGCAGCGTATATTAACCTGCAGCCTGTATCCATCTCGGAAAACAGTGGCACTACCATACCGGAGATTAACTCCGCGACCGTTTCAGGTGACGAGTTAACAGTTACTTTTGCAAAGAATATGCAGGCATCCGGTTCCCTCTACGCCAATCAGTTTGGAGTTAGAGCAGATGGCAGCAGTTTGGGAGTGCAATCCTACTATATCTCAGGCAATATTCTAAAAATAACGTTATCCTCTGTTGTGAAGACCGGTCAAACAGTGGACCTGTCCTATATGTCTGGTACCGGTACGATTAAGGATTTGAGTGGGAATACACTATCCTCATTCTCAGCCTTATCAGTTCAGAATCTAACCGGTGTGACCACTGGATCTGGAAATCGTCCATCCTATCTAGGAACACTTACAACGAGTGAATTTGGAAAAGAGTATGCTCTATTAAAGAGCGATTCCTCGCAAATTGTGGATGACCGTTCTGTATATAATCAATCTGTAAAAAGATATACTTTAAACGCAGATCGAATAGCTGCCAGTTATGAATATCTGTATAAGATGAATAATGATGTATTGGCTTTTGAGGTTCCTTCCACGGAGCAAGCAGCTTTTGTAACTGCTCCGCTAAAACCATTACTAGACGCGGTGAACCGTAATAAAAATACTAAGTTCATGATTCGTCATGGAGATAACCTATTTAGCGTAGGGCTCGATGATATTGATATGAATGGGCTGGCGAGCAGCCTGATCTCGGACAGTAAAAATATCTCGCTCGTGTTCCGCTTGGATAAAGTTCCAGCAGGTACATTTACACCTTTTGAGCAAAAGCTACAGACGATGGGCATGCGAACTATTACTAGTCTTATGGATGTCCGAGTGACGGCGATCGTTAGCGGTAATTATGCGAATGCCAAGGCACTAACTGTACCAGGAGAATATACCGTACGTACTACTTCTTCATTAAATAGTGCGCAAACATCAGCAGCCAGATTAGACCTTTCCTATTACGATGCGGCTTATCTACCCACAAAAGTCAGTACGGTAGGCAACTATACGGTTATCCGTGCTCGTACCGCTGGTAATCAAATATTAGGGACCTTTTTGTCCACCCGAGCCTTCACAGATATGGTTAAGCATTGGAGTAATGCAATCGTAGCTGAGCTTAGCGCTAAGAATATTATTGATAGCAGCTACGGTAGTGCGTTTAATCCGGAGAAAAAAATTACGCGTGCTGAGTTTGCTATTATGCTTAGTCGCGGTCTAGGATTGCTAGGCGATCGTGAAACCGCACAACGTTTCCGGGATGTGCAGCCTTCCACACAAACTGGAGACTATATTGGCGCAGCGGCTAAGGCAGGTATCATTACAGGGAATACGGATGGTACCTTCCGTCCGAATGATAATATAACGCGCGAGCAGATGGCGATTATGATGATCCGTGCGATGGAATATACCAATCATCCTATTACGCTAAGCGGTACTTCTGCCTCAACGCTTGCAAAATTCAAGGACAAGGCAAAGATTCAGAATCAAAGTGCGGAGTTCGTCGCAAAGGCAGTGCAATCAGGGATTATCTTGGGTATGACAACAAGTCAATTTCAACCCCTGGGAAATGCCACTCGCGCACAAGCTGCCGTGATGCTGCAGCGGATGCTGAAACAGGCAGATTACTTGTAAACAATTCTTATAAACACTAAAACATTTGGGGAAGTCCGGCAATTATGCCGGGCTTTTTTTGTCGTCTAATTATGACAGTTTTGACTCTATAAAGCTTGAAATCTCTCAATTTCGCAACTTTTTGGCTTATTTTCAGTCTATTAAAAGAGTACTAGAAAAATAGGAACCAGTTTCCAGACTTTGATATGGACTGATAGAGTACAAAAGAGATGGGAGAGTTACGTTGAAATGAATGAAGTTTTCATGGAGAAGAAGAGTAGCGAGGTTGTACGGGGAATAAGATTATCTTCCACTAAAAAGTGGATTGCTGCTTCATTGGCTGGTGTGTTATGGATTATGCCGGTAATCGGCAGTGAAGGTATGATGCTGTTTGGTCAGGGGTCTGCACCAATCGCAGCTGCAGCCACAGCTCCTTTTAAAGTAAGTAAGCTGGGAGAAGAAGTGATTACTTCGGGCGCCATTATGATGAAATATAAATATACTACTACACGTTCTGGGGCGAGTGCTTCTGGGCTTGCGGAAGTCATTCGTGTAGATCTTAACAATCCATATGTTTCTTTGGATGTGATGACTGGTAAAGGTGGAAACCTGACTACACGGCAAAGTACTGGCGGGATGGCCAAGGAAACAGGAGCCGTGGCCGCAGTAAATGGCGATTATTTTAATACAGGTGGAGAGGGTGCTCCGATTGGTGGACAAGTATCAGGTGGAGTACTGGTGTCTACCCCTTCACAATTGGATGGAATGTATGCCTTTGCAGTGACAAAAGATCGCAAACCTATTATTGACGAGTACAGCTTCGAGGGGATGGTAACCGCGCCAGATGGCGCACAGTTTGAGATCTCCGGTATCAATAAAGGTGCTTATAGCCCTGAAGGCGGAAGCTCGACTTATAGTCATGCTAATGCTATGTATATCTACACAGATGTATGGACTGCACTTGATCGTCCTAAAAATAGCTCTACCACTCCAACAGAGGTACTTATTGAGAATGGAGTAGTTACTCAAATCTCAGAAAATGCTGCACTCCCTATGGCGGTTCCAAAGGGAGCTTATATTTTGCGGGCACATGGCTTAGCCGGACGGTATGTTACTGCCCATTTGACGGTAGGCCAACCTGTAACAAGTGTGTATTCCCTGAAATCTAAGACTACACAGCAATCGCTAGATCCTGCGAATCTACAAACAATGATTGGCGGACATACGATTCTAGTAAATAACGGAAAAGCAGCAACGTTCTCTCGTTCTACTAGTAGCATTGGAGGCTATCGTGCTCGTACGGCTTTAGGATATTCTCAAGACGGACGTTATGTATATATCATAGCTACTGAGAAAAATGGCAATAGTTCAGGGATGTCTCTAACCGAACTGCAATCATTTATGACGAATATCGGAGTCTGGAAAGGTCTTAATCTCGATGGAGGTGGTTCTACAACGATGGTAGACCGGCCCCTCGGTGAAACCTCTACTACACTAACTTTTAATACAGAGTATGGTACAGAGCAACGCAGCATCGTTAACGGGCTTGGTGTCTACACTAACGCACCGCAAGGTGAAGTGAAAGGGATCAAAATTAGCGGAAGTTCCGCACTGCTGGTTGGACAAAAGGCAACGTATTCTTTAAAAGGTTATGACACTTACTACAACCCTATTGATGTAGCAGCAGGTAATCCTACTTGGGTATCAAGCGGCGGAAGCGCAACGGTAAGTGCAGGTGAAGTAACGGCAGTGAAGCCAGGTACCGTTACCTTAACGGCTAAAAGCGGTGCCGCAAGCGCCTCTACAACTGTTACAGTCCTGGGTGGTAATGATCTATCCAGTATGAGTGTAGGTACAGCTACAGCGCCACTGACAGCCGGAACTACTGTGTCTGTCCCTGTAACAGCGGCAACGAAGAGTGGAACAACTATTAATGTTCCGGATTCAGCCCTGAAGTGGGAGTTTGTNNAACGCCGTTGATGCAGGGGTTACTACAGGTTATGCTATTGCCCGTTATGATGGATTTAGTGCAGTGGTTGTATTATCAACAGCAGCAGCTACAACATGGGAGGATTTCGAGAAGGTAAGCTATCCAATCGACTTTACTACCAATGTTCCAGCGGTACAAGGTACTGCAACGATAGTGGATGGAACGGCTGAAAGAGTAGGATCCAAGGTACTTTCACTCAGTTATGATATGACGGCTGGCAGCGGCAAAATGTATGCTTATGCTCAGCTTAATGGTACAAGCGGAAAAACAGTTCCAGCGCTTGCAACTTCAATGTCGGTTGATGTGATGGGCGATATGAGCTTGAATTGGCTGCGTGCTGAATTTGTAGACAACAGTGGAGCTACAGCTTATGTGGATCTTGCGAAGATCATCGATTGGAATGGTTG
>DOJM01000581.1:264-3411 GCA_003529225.1 Paenibacillus sp. | reverse complement strand
TAACATTGACTTGTCAGGCTCAGGCATTAAATTCCCAGCGACGCTGAAGAGACTCTATGTAGTCAACGTAGAGGAAGGCCAAGATGAACGGGCGAAGACGGGTACAGTTGCCTTTGATAATATCACCTTTACAATGCCTTCACTTTCCAGTGATGCAGGCTTACCAAAAGGGACAGCTTCTATGAGCATTGGCTCGAAGGCAATGACCGTAAACGGAAATAAGAAAGCTATTGATGTAGCTCCAATTGTAAAAGACGGCAGTACTTATGTGCCAATTCGGTATGTCCTTGATGCTTTCGGAGGCAGTGCTACTTGGGATCAGGTGAATAAGAAGATCATGGTATTACGCGGAGCCAAGGCACTGGATCTTACCGTAAATAAAAAGGAGTATCTGCTGAATGGTAAACGTCAGAGTGCTGAAGTAGCACCAATCATTTTACAAGGTAGGACTTTAGTACCGTTAAGACTAGTTTCTGAACAGCTAGGATTAACTGTAAAATTGGAACAGAAAACGAAGACCGTAACTATCGAATCGTGATATGTTAATATAAAGGAAAACCTTTAAAACGATTCGATAGAAAAGGGGCAAGCATCCGTGGAATTTCAAGCCGATGCGATTGATCGCGTCATTAAAAATACCATCGACGTGATGGAGAGCAGCAAGTATCAGATTTTTGAAATATTGCAGGTTGCGCGTGATGAACTTGCTGCACTCAACAAAGAACTGCAGCGGGTCATGGACGAAACGGATGAGACATTGAAAAAAGTAGACAAGCTGGAGCTGCAGTATCACCGCTCCAGAATCCGGCTGACAGAGGTCAGCCGGGACTTTGTCCGCTACTCGGAAAAGGATATCCGTATTGCCTATGAGAAGGCTACGGAGCTACAGCTCGAACTCATGATGACGCGTGAGCGAGAGGTCTATCTTCGATCAAGACGTGATGAATTACAAATGCGAGTGCGCAGTGTCGAAAATTCTGTAGAGCGTGCAGAGTCCATTGGTTCGCAAATGAGTGTTGTGCTCGAATATTTGTCGGGAGAACTAGGTCAGGTGACGAGAATTGTCGAATCTGCGAAGAACAGACAGATGATAGGACTCAAGATAATCCTGGCTCAAGAAGAAGAACGGAAGAGAATTGCCCGGGAAATTCATGATGGTCCTGCTCAAATGCTGGCGAATCTAGTCCTTAGGACGGAAATTGTAGAAAGAATGCTGGTAAAGCAGGAATTTGGGTTGGTGCAGGACGAAGTAATAGATTNNTAATTTACGACCGATGGCTCTCGATGATTTGGGATTAATTCCGACTTTGCGGAAATATGTACATGATTTTGAGGAGAAGACGAAGCTAAGGACGACCTTGGAAACCAGAGGCCAGGAACATCGACTATCTTCAGCCATGGAGGCAGCGGTATACCGATTGGTCCAGGAAGCTTTGTCTAATGCAGCTAAACACGCCTACCCGAGTTTCGTATTGGTAGAGATTACTTACCAAGCGCAGTTAATTAAGATTGTGATTAAGGATAATGGATTAGGTTTTAATGTGCAGAAATTAAAGAATCCGCAGGGCAATCGTGAAAGCTTCGGGCTAGTAGGTATGCGGGAACGTGTAGAGCTGCTTGAAGGCAGAATGGAAATCATATCAGCCGAGAATCAGGGGACAACAATCGTGATCCACATTCCGACGAACGTGGAGAAAGGGAAGGAGTAATGTGATGGAGAACTTAAACTCTACTAAAACGCCCATTAAAGTTCTTTTGGCGGATGATCATCAGCTTTTTCGTGAAGGGCTGAAACGTATTTTGAATATGGAGGAGGATATCGAAGTCATCGGTGAATGTGGTGACGGTATCCAGGTATTAGAGTTCTGTAACGGAACTAAACCAGACATCGTACTGATGGATATTAATATGCCTATTGAGAATGGCGTGGAGGCTACTCAAAAACTGCGGGAAATGTTTCCGGAGGTTAAGGTAATTATTTTATCGATTCATGATGATGAGAGTTATGTGTTTGAAACCCTTCGTAAGGGTGCTAATGGTTATTTATTGAAGGATATGGAGGCTGAATCCCTTATTAATGCGATCCGTTCGGTCTGTGAGGGACACGCTTTTATTCATCCAAAGGTTACGGGAAAGCTAATCAATCAATTGCGGCGCATGACGTACCTTAATGAGACTGGAGTAGCTTCAGATACGGTAGTGAAGGAAGCCGGTGTTAAGTTTGTGGCCGGTGACAACAATCCTCTAACACGTCGTGAAGCAGAAGTACTGCGGCTGATGGCGGAAGGCAAGAGTAACAAAATGATCGGTGAGTATTTGTTTATTAGTGAAAAAACGGTCAAAAACCATGTTAGCAGTATTTTGCAGAAAATGGAAGTTGATGATCGTACGCAAGCAGTAATCAACTCGATCAAGTATGGTTGGGTAACCTTATGAAAACATTTACAGATTTACGGTACATATAGGAATGAAATCAAGGAGAGCACAGCTTGTTCCTCTAAAATATAAGAAAGTATANNCCGAAGGCGTTTATGCTTGATAGGAACGCTGGGCAGTCACCGACCTTTTAAAGCCGGCATATAGTGTTGGTATACAGAGGAGGTGCATCTCCATGGTAGCCCAGTTGATATGGATTGCGGCTGTTTATGTATCCGCTGCAGTGATTATTCATATACTGCATAATCGGCAGAAGGTGCGGCAGACACCGCAGTCCGTGAAATGGATTCATTATATCTTCATTACCCGCAATCATGCATCTGTTGTGGAATGGTACATTCGGGCGCTGACATTTCAAGCTTTTTTAACCGGAAAACGATTTCGAGTAACGTTCATGGATGATGGCTCGAGCGATGGAACTCTTGGAATTGTTTCCAGGCTGGCTGATAGTGGCTGCTCTATCGATCTTGCAACATCTATGTACACTTTTCAGGTGAGTGAAGAAGAGTTGCTGCAACAAGGGATTGTGGTTGACTTGCGGTTGTCAGGGCAGTCTGTTTCGTTGCCTTTTATGGGGATGGCAGGAAGTAGGGGATGCGAATCAAAGCGCGACAGATTTTAAGTAAATATGTGAGTAACGGGTGAAGCACACTCTCCAAGAAATGGAGAAGTGTGCTTTTTGCGTTTGAGGCAGGGAAAGTGATGTGGGCT
>DOJM01000581.1:0-259 GCA_003529225.1 Paenibacillus sp. | reverse complement strand
TTAATGGTAAGACTTAAGGAGGCCGATTTTATGCAAGTTGCTGTATATGCCTTGGAATGTAGAGGGTTCTGGAGTGCTTGGATTTCTTTAGATCTTACAGTAGATAGATGGTGGCGGTCTGGCGCTGGGCCGGAGAGTCAAGGTAGAGACTTAGTGACGGTGGACAAGCTGGTCTTATTATCTCCTGCAGTGCCGCTGGGCTGGGCGGTGAAGCTGCGCGATCGTTTTAAACAAAGGGACGGAATGAGGAACTGGGGGG
>DOJM01000401.1:17940-21234 GCA_003529225.1 Paenibacillus sp. | reverse complement strand
CTTCATCAAGGATCAGAATCCGTGGATTCGCCAATAGTGCGCGGGCAAAGGAGAGCAGCTGACGCTGTCCCATAGATAAGGCACTACCACGCTCTTCTACCTCAGTCTCATACCCTCCAGGAAGCTTCATAATAAAGTCATGGGCATCTACTGCTTTCGCAACTTTTTCCACTTCTTCATCGGTAGCATCCAGTCGGCCAAACCGGATATTATCGCGAATCGTTCCTGAGAAAATGAAGGTGTCCTGCAGCACGATTCCGATCTGCCTTCTCAGACTATCCAGTGTAACGTCACGGATATCTTCACCGTCAATCGTAATTCTTCCGCTCTTAATATCATAGAACCGGCCAATCAGGTTAATAATCGTACTTTTCCCCGAGCCAGTATGACCCACCAGCGCGATCGATTGCCCAGCTTTTACATCCAGATCGATGCCTTTTAAAGCCGCCCGACCCTTTTCATATTCAAAAACAACCTTATAAAAGTTAATATCTCCACGAATCGTTCCTAGTGGTTTAGCCCCTGGATTATCTTGAACCGAAGGCTGCTCATCCAAATATTCAAAGATCCGTTCTGAGGAAGCCATCGCTACCAGCAGCTGGTTATACATCTGTCCCAGACGGTTGATCGGGTCCCANNTGAGATATGCCCCTAGCCAAAAGAGGATCATCGTTCCAAAACCACCAGTGATCTCGATCATCGGCCCGAAAGCCTGGTTCATCGCAGATGCTTTATTCCAGGACTTTTTGCTATCTGTATTCATAAAATCGAAATAATTCATATTTTCACGTTCTTGTGTATATGCCTGTGTGACTCTGATCCCCTGAATCGATTCATTCAAGTGAGAATTAATTCTAGAGTTCTTCATCCGCACATCCTGCCAAGCGATCCGAATCTTCTGGCGCAGCTTAGTAGAAATAAAGAACATGATCGGAACCGTAACCATTACTGCAAGACCAAGTTTCCAGTTGATCAATAACAGAATAATGGTAATCCCCAAAAGCTGTACACAGTCAATCATCAGATTGACTACCCCGTTCGTGAACAAATCCTGCAGAGAGTTGATATCATTCGTCACACGTACTAATACCGAACCTGCTGGGCGTTTATCGAAGAAGTTAAAAGAGAGCTTCTGAATATGCTTGAACAAGTCAGAACGCAAGTCATAAATAACTCTTTGTCCAATGATGTTCGTGTACTTAATCCGGTACACACCTGCAATCCATTGAATGAGATATAAGACGATCACACCTGCCGTAAGCGAATAAAGAAGTGTTAAACTGGGATTCCCAACCTTAGGTGCTATGGCACGGTCGATAGCTAAACTTGTCAAGAAAGGAACGGTCAGCTTCGTAATGGTTCCCAGAATCATCATGATAGAAACCAGTGGAAGCATCTGTTTGGCGTAAGGCTTCATATAGCTGAATAATCTGGTGAACTGCTTCCAGTCAAACGCTTTGTCGATAACGTCATCGTCTTTGTACACGAAACGTTCATCAAGTGTCTTCTGCTCGGCTGCTTTACGCTTTGCTCCCGTAGCGGTGTTCTGTTTGGCTTCAAGTTTCATATGCCTCACTCCTCCCCTCTTCCGGTAGCTCTGGCCAGATAGTCAGCATATTGTATCCGGTATACATCTTGGTATGGGCCCGGAACTTCAATTAGCTCCTGATGAGTACCACGCTGCTGAACATGACCTTCGTTCATGACAATGATCTGATCCGCATGACGCAAGGAGGATATCCGATGGGCAATTATAAGTGTTGTACGCCCATTCATGACCTCCTGGAAGCCCGCTTGAATCTCATGTTCCGTTTCCATATCCACAGCGCTGGTCGCATCATCGAGGATAAGGATACGCGGATTCTTAAGCAGGGCTCTTGCGATAGCAATCCGCTGCTTTTGTCCGCCAGAGAGGCCCATCCCGCGTTCACCTACTACAGTGTCATAGCCATCTGCCATCTCCATAATGAAATCATGCGCCTTGGCCAGCTGTGCAGCACGGATAATCTCCTCCATGCTTACATTTTTTAATCCATATGAAATGTTGTTGCGGATGGATGAGGAGAACAGGAATGTTTCCTGGAATACGGTGGCAATCTGTGACCGCAGGCTGCGCACACTGTATTCTCTAATATCAATGCCATCCAGCGTAATACTCCCTTCATTGACATCATAAGCACGCATCATCAGTTGGGTAATAGTGGATTTCCCTGAACCTGTGCCTCCAAGAAATCCGATAATTTCACCTNNGATGTCAGTAACAGCAGGCATTTTGTTCCCGTACGCAAAGGTCACATGATTAAAGGCAACATCCCCCTTAACCTCGGAAGGTACCAGTTCACGGGCATCTTCTTTATCCTTCACATCAATTTTTTGATTAAGTACTTCAAGTACACGTTCTCCCGAAGCTTTGGACTGTGTATAGTTATTAATATGAAAGCCTAGCCCCCATACCGGTCCAATGATGTACCAAATCAAACTGAAGAAGGCAACCAATTCACCTAGTGACATTTTCCCGTTAATGACGAGTGTACCACCTACACCTAACAGGATAGCTATACTTACCGATGCTAAAAGCTCCATGATAGGAAAAAACTTACTCCAGAGTTCAGCGGCAAAAATCTGATTATTCTTATAACGTTCATTACGGTGTGAGAATTTCTCAACTTCGTGAGCCTCTCTAGCAAACGATTTGACAGTTCGCACACCCGTGATATTCTCCTGTACAGCCGTTGTCAGAGAACTCAGCGCAAGGCGCATCTCTTGGAAGGCCGGATGAATCTTGGACTCAAATCTTAAAGCTACTGCTGCCAGAAATGGCATAGTAATCAAAGTAACCAATGTTAGCTGCCAATTAATGGTGAACATCATGATAGAACCAAAGAGCACCATAAAAAATACATTTAACAACTGAGCAAAACCAAAACCGATAAAGTTCCGAATCGCTTCCAAATCCCCGGTCAGCCGGGACATCAGATCTCCTGTTTTCGCGGTATCATAATAACGGAAAGATAGAAATTGCAATTTCTCATAACAAGCGTTACGCAGCCGATATGCCAGAAAATTACCTAACCGCCCTCCAAAAAAACCATGTGCAAATTGCAGGCATGCTTTTACGATTACTACAGCTAACACACTGAGAGCCAACACAGGCACCTCTTTAAACTTAAGTGGAACAATTACTTCATCGATCAGCTTCCTTAACAAATTGGGGGTAATTAGCCCCACTGCAGTTGCGGCGGCCAAGCATACAATCGAAAGAATCAAATAATGCAGCTTCTCTCGGTAATAGCC
>DOJM01000401.1:7620-17784 GCA_003529225.1 Paenibacillus sp. | reverse complement strand
CCATCATTGTCTTAAAATACTCGATTTTCCTCCTTAATGCTGTTGAATTAAGAAACATCATGATCCTTGATATGATCGGCCACTCAAAAGAAGACCTTTATCAGGATATTTACATAATTATTGGCACTTTTCCTCAGATCAGGAGAATTATTATCGGCTTCCTAATGAAAATCCATTGTCCAAGTTGTTCGGTTTAAGCCAAAAAAGGCCTACAAGAAGGACACTCTTTTTCAAAGTGTTTATCTTGTAGGTCTTACATCTATTCTATGGGAAAATAAAGATCCATATAGACCGAACCGTCGATCTCCAATTTCTCTTCCAGCCAGAAGCGATCCTGATCACAAGAGGTTTTGTAACCTCTGCTGTTTACCCATCCGGCAAGCTTTTTCCATCCTAGCGGAATACGCTCAAAAGGATCAACCATCGGTTCGGTAATCCGCAGGATTGCATATTTGCAGTCCCCAACATGTTTATATTCAAGCCCCGATTCAAGGAAAGAAGGCCCTTCCTCTACAACTACCCAATATTCGTAGCCCCGGAGCCCTTTCTCTTGATCCTCATCGCTAACCGGAACATCAAAACCAAATTGTCTAGCATCGGTCCTAATCCCAGCCCGCTTAGCCCATTCTGTGACAAAGCTAATTACCTCATCTTCAGGATTATCACTGGCCCTTACCCCACTCACTACCTTCATCGCGCCCAAGCTGACTATTGTAACTTCACTTAAATAGTCCACTTTAATTCCTCCGCGTAATTGGTTTATTTGATCATCGTCCCCTACGGACATATTCCATTAGGGTGACATCAACCCAAATGCTTCACTTCCTCGTTGCAACGATTAACTGTATTATAAGCTTTGCTTCCATTCAGGATAGGACATTTGTTGCTGTTTCTAAGAACACTCTCTAAAAATCGTACAAACAAGAAAGAAGAATCTACTGTATCTAACGATTGCAGGAATCTCTTAATTCATTAATAGACCAATATTCCTTATTTCGGATGCTGTGACCTTCAAAAAAATGAACTGTGTCTTATTTATTTCGCCTTTTTGCCTAATACAATTACAACCTTTAAATCCGGCCAGCCATACGCCCAGCTGGTTATTGATCTTATATTACATNNTAAAAATTGGAGGTTCCTCTATGCTACTTTCGAATGTCGAATTCATGCTGCTGCAAATGATCGCGGAATGCCGCCAAGCTTCCGGATACGATATCAAGAAGCTAGTCGATCGGCGTGGCTATCGGGATTGGGCGAATATCGGCACGACTTCGATCTACTTAGGACTGAAGAAGCTTAAAGAGAAAGGATGGGTTACATCCGAGGAATCCGAAGAAAAATCAGGCAAGGGACCTTTGCCACACCGTTTCTCCCTCACCGAAGCCGGTATGATCGCGCTAAGAAACGAAATCCTGGGCAGCCTGTCATCAGCGCGGGAGCGCGACATCCGCTTCGATCTCGGCCTTGCCGCTTTACCTTATATCGGGAAAGACGAGGCCGTGGAAGCTTTGCGGAAACGGTTAGATTTTCTTCAAAAGGCTTCAATAAAAATAAGGCAAAAATACGAATCGCAAGGCGGAGTTCAATTACCGCTGAACGTAAGAGCACTGTTCTTGCATCCTATAAGCCTCATCAAGAGTGAAAGAGCGTTCGTTGCCAGTCTAATTAATGAATTATTGGAGGAGACAGGTGAATATGGCCAAAATCATTGAAGGATTCCATCCTTACCAAGGCGAACATTGCGAAACGACTGCCATGGGCAATTTGCTGCAATTTGCGGGAGTTCACTTGTCGGAGCCGCNNTGTTCGGACTCGGGCAAGGGCTCGGATTTATTTACTGGGATCCGAAAAAAATGGACTTTCCGTTCATCGGCGGAAGGGTGAAACCGGATGAATTGACGGCCAACCTCGCCGCCCGGCTGGGTTTAATCGTCAATATTCAAGAAACATCGTCCGTCGACAAGGCATGGCAGAACGTACGGAGTTACATCGATCGCGGAATTCCGGTCGGACTAAAGTTGGATTCCTATTACTTAGACTATTTCACGAGCAAAGTGCACTTTGCCGGTCACTATGCGGTTCTTTACGGCATGGACGACGCTAATGCCTACATGGCGGACACGGCACAACAGGGCGGACTGCTGAAGACGAGTTTAACAAGCTTGGCCGCAGCCAGAAATGCAAAAGGGCCCATGAGTTCCCGTAATCGTTCTTTCACACTCGAGCCATTTGATACTCTCCCGCCTCTCGTTCAAGCTATACGCGTATCCGTGGCCAAAAATGCGCATGACTATTTGAACCCGCCCATTCGCAATATCGGAAATAAAGGCATTGTAAAAATGAGCGATGAAATCCTGAAGTGGCCTTCCCGCAGCAACAATATTGAACATGATTTATGCCTGACCGCATTGCTAATGGAACGTGGTGGAACCGGCGGTGCTTTGTTTCGGAATCTGTATCGGGATTTCCTGAAAGAATGCGCAGATCAGTTGGCAGACCCGAAAATAGAGCAAGCTTACCGCTTGTTTGCGGAAATCGCTCCAATGTGGGTCAGCGTATCTGCTTCGATCAACCATGCCGGAAAAACGGGCAGCCACCAGGAGCTGCAGCAGGTGTCCAAGCTGTTGCTCGAGATTGCGGATAAAGAACGCGCAGCCATGGAGCTTTTATTGTGAATGCAAGCATTTACGGTGTTTAAAAACCGCAAAGAGGAATTCTTGTTCACGATCAATGCAGCCTTACCTTGTATTATAAGCATCAACTCAAAAGAAGCATACTGGCCTGAAAAATGGGCTTTATGCATGGTTGCATTGTTGGCCTTGTGGAATGACTATCGACCTTTTCTTTGTAAATCGGTTTTGGAGGATATTTCTTCTATCAATTCCTTCGGAGTGTCCATATTTTTTAGAAGTTAAACCTTTAATAAAATTCCGCTTAATTCTAAAGGGAAAAGGTNNGTAAACATTGGTACAGAATGCAAAGCCTAATCAAAGGCATTATTGTGTATATGAACACTGTTCCAGTCAGAAAACATCTCACGAAAACAAAAAAATACCCCATCAACCAATAACTATGGTGACGGGGTATTTCTTATTCACTATATCATGCAGTAAACATCAGCAACAGAAATTAACCGATAGAGCCTTCCATCTCGAACTTGATCAAACGATTCATTTCGACCGCATATTCCATCGGCAGTTCTTTGGTGAACGGTTCGATGAAGCCCATAACGATCATTTGAGTTGCCTCAGCTTCTGTTAGACCGCGGCTCATTAGATAGAACAGCTGCTCCTCAGAAACTTTGGATACCGTTGCTTCGTGCTCAAGCACGATGTTATCGTTCATGATTTCATTGTAAGGAATCGTATCCGAAGTGGATTCGTTATCCAAAATGAGCGTATCACATTTGATGTTCGATTTCGCACCTTCTGCCTGACGGCCAAAGGAAGCAAGACCACGATAAGTTACTTTACCGCCGTGCTTACTGATGGATTTCGATACAATGGTGGATGTTGTGTCTGGAGCCAAATGGATCATCTTGGCACCAGCATCCTGGTGCTGGCCTTTACCCGCTACCGCGATGGACAGTACTGAACCTTTAGCTCCACGGCCTTTAAGAACAACCGCAGGGTATTTCATAGTCAGCTTGGAACCGATGTTGCCATCGACCCATTCCATCGTAGCATTCTCTTCTGCAACCGCACGTTTAGTAACGAGGTTGTAGATGTTTGGAGCCCAGTTCTGAATCGTAGTATAACGAACGCGTGAGTTCTTCATACACAAGATTTCAACAACCGCACTGTGCAGAGAATTCGTGCTGTAGATTGGCGCTGTACAGCCTTCTACATAATGCACGAAGCTATCTTCGTCAGCGAGGATCAAGGTACGCTCAAATTGTCCCATGTTCTCGGAGTTAATACGGAAGTAAGCCTGCAAAGGAACTTCACATTTCACACCTTTAGGAACGTAGATGAAGCTTCCGCCTGACCAAACTGCACTGTTAAGTGCTGCAAATTTATTATCGGTTGGAGGGATGATCGTCCCGAAGAACTTCTTAAGAAGCTCTGGATGTTCACGCAGTGCAGTATCGGTATCAGTAAAAATAACCCCTTGATCTTCAAGGCTCTTCTGCATGCTGTGGTATACAACCTCAGATTCATATTGTGCGGATACGCCGGCGAGGAACTTCTGCTCCGCTTCAGGAATACCCAGCTTATCAAAGGTTTCCTTGATTTCGGAAGGAACTTCTTCCCAAGTCTTCCCTTGTTTCTCGGAAGGTCTTACATAATATTGAATATCCTCAAAATCTAAATCGTCCATATTGCCGCCCCATGTAGGCATTGGCATTTTACGGAACTGTTCAAGGGATTTTAAGCGGAAATCAAGCATCCACTGTGGTTCATTTTTGATTGCTGAAATTTCTTTAACAATTTCGGCCGTCAAACCTTTACCAGACTGGAATATCGACTTATGCTCATCACGGAACCCGTATTGGTATTCTTCCATATCAGGCGCTTTCTTAGCCATGGTGTCAGCCTCCTTGTTCTACTGTTATTTATGTTGCTCTTCTTCGTCAATTCCTTTACGAAGCGCGTTCCAAGCCAGTGTTGCGCATTTGATCCGCGCAGGGAATTTATTCACACCCGATAGGGCTTCAATGTCTTCATAATCTCCAAAATCCACGTCTTCACCCTTCATCAGTAAGGAGAAGTTATCAGCTAGTTCAAGTGCTCGTTCAACCGTTTGACCTTTGATCGCCTCAGTCATCATCGAAGCCGATGACATACTGATCGAGCAACCTTCACCGTTATAACGGGCATCTTTGACAATTCCATCCTCTACCTTAAGCTGAAGTGTAATACGGTCACCACAAGTTGGGTTATTTAGTTCAATTTTCAGAGCATCATCTTCAAATGAACCACGATTCCGGGGACTTTTATAATGATCCATAATTACGCGTCTGTACAAGTCATCCAAGTTCATAGTCGAAGTACTCCTTTGTCTTGATTAAAGCGTCCACCAGTCGATCTACATCCTGCTCGGTGTTATACAGGTAAAAGCTCGCACGTGCTGTTGAGCTGGCTTCCAGCCAGCGCATCAGCGGCTGACAGCAGTGATGACCAGCACGGATAGCAATGCCCTCCGCATCTAGTACTGTAGCAACATCATGCGGGTGAACGTCACCCAGATTAAAAGTCACAACGCCAACTTCACGATTGCGCGGACCATAAATGGTCAAGCCATCAATTTCAGCTAAACGCTGCTCTGCGTATGCGGCAAGCTTCTTCTCAAGGCTGTGAATCTCATCCATGCCGATTTCTTGTAAGAAATCTACGGCTGCACCTAATCCAACAGCTCCTGCAATGATCGGCGTACCGCCCTCAAACTTCCAAGGAAGTTCTTTCCATGTTGATTCATAGAGACCCACATCATCAATCATTTCGCCACCGAACTCAATAGGTTCCATGNNATCGGATGAGTTACTCCCATAACATTAGATACATAAGCGATAGCAACGATCTTGGTTTTATCCGTAATCGTCTTTTCAGCATCTTCAAGCATAATCGTTCCGTCAGGTTGCAACGGTATATATTTTAAAGTAGCACCTGTCTTCTTAGCTAGCTGCTGCCAGGGGATCAAATTGCTATGATGCTCCATCAGGGTGATGACAATTTCATCGCCTTCACCCACTGCAGATGGCCCGTAAGAAGAGGCAACAAGATTTAGGGCAGTGGTTGTGCCGCGCGTAAAGATGATTTCTTTAGTGCTGCGGGCGTTAATAAACTTAGCTAGCTTCTCCCGGGCTCCCTCGTAGGCATCTGTTGCACGGCTGCCTAGAGTATGGACGCCACGGTGTACGTTGGCGTTATCCCACTCATAATACGACTTGACCGCCTCAATCACTTGACGAGGCTTCTGTGAAGTAGCAGCACTGTCCAGATAGACCAGTGGATGTCCGTTCACATTCTGGTTCAGTATGGGAAATTGCTCCCGGATGACGCTCCCTATCATTGACCTAACTTCCTTTCCACAAGAGATTGGAGCTGATTGCGCAGTCCCTCTAGTGGAATTTGCGACACAACAGGAGCCAAGAAGCCATAGATGATCAGAGTTTCTGCATCATGCCGTGTAATTCCGCGGGACATCAGGTAAAANNCATCTTCATCAATCAGTAGGATCGGATTTGCGTCACCACGGGCTTTTGGACTCAGCATCAATACTTTCTCCGTTTGCTGACCGTCGGCTCTTGTAGCACCTTTCTCGATCTTGGTAATTCCGTTGATGATAGAAGTAGCATTATCACGCATAACCGCACGAGTGATCATGTCACTTGGGGTGTTTTTGCCGAAATGCTGAGCTTGAGTAGTGTAATTCAGTTTCTGTGATCCCGTACCTACAGCAATTACTTTAGCATCCGAGCTAGAGCCATTACCTTTGAGCACAGATTTGGTATCACTTGCTGTATCACCATAGTTCATCTCACCAACAATCCATTCGATCGTTCCGTCATTCTCAACAACAGCGCGGCGGTAAGTCACATCTGTTGTATCCGCGCCCAGCTGATGCACTGTAGCATAACGTACTTTAGCACCTGCACCCACGAACACTTCTACAGCACCATTGTGCAAGCCAGCTTCCTCTTTATCCGACACGTAGTTGTCTACGTATGTCAGGGAGCTGTTAGTATCCGCTACAATCAGAATGTGAGGAACAAATGAAGCTTCCGCATCATCTGTTAACAGCACCGCCTGAAGTGGAGTTTCAACCACTACATTCTTAGGAACATAGAGGAATACTCCCCCGTTCCATAGTGCTGCATGAAGCGCAGCGATAGAATGCTCGTCAGGCTGAATCGCCTTATGAAGGTAACGTTGTACCAAATCTCCGTGCTCTTTAACAGCCGTTTGCAGATCGGTAAAAATAACACCTTGTGCTGCAAGTTCAGGAGCTAGTCGTGTATATACTGCACCAGAGTTACGTTGAATAATCAGACTGCCTTCTTCCTGATCCTTGATCAAGGAGGAAATGGAAGCAGGTGCATCCTTCAGTGAAGTAATGGTTTCGCTTGCTTTGTAGCTACCGTAATTGTTCACATTCCAACGATCAATCCGTGTCTTCTCTAATTTAGGCAGTGTCAGAGTAGCTGCCAGTTCAAGTGCTTTCAAGCGGCTTTCTTTCAGCCAACCCGGTTCGCCGCTACTATGCGATAATTCGCTCAAGCGCTCGGCATCCACCGGAAGAATGGTCTGTGTCGTCATAAGTGTTCTCCTCCTTCCTGGCGTTTCTTACGCGTCTTGCCCTACTGTTTCGTCTTCAATTCCAAGTTCTTCTTTAATCCATTCGTAGCCTTCTGCTTCCAGACNNTGCATCATAACATGTACAAAATCAGGTTTGATGTAGTTCAAGAGGCGTTGATAGTGGGTAATAACCAGGAAACCGCGATCTTCACTCCGCATAGAGTTTACGCCTTCGGCAACAATTTTCAAAGCATCAATATCAAGACCAGAGTCAATTTCGTCCAGAATCACGATTTTTGGATCTAGCATCATCATTTGTAGAATTTCGTTACGTTTCTTCTCACCACCGGAGAAGCCTTCGTTCAGGTAACGGTGTAGGAACTCAGGGTTCATGTCCAGTTCTTTCATCTTCGCTTCCATAAGACGGATAAAACGAATCAAAGAAATTTCGCTTCCCTCTTCACGACGGGCATTAATGGCAGAGCGCAAGAAATCGGAGTTTGTTACTCCGGAAATTTCACTTGGGTACTGCATAGCAAGGAAAAGACCTGCACGTGCGCGTTCATCAACCGCCATCTCCAGAAGATCTTCACCTTCAAGTGTTGCTGTTCCTTCAGTTACTTCATATTTAGGGTGACCCATAAGAGCTGACGCCAAGGTACTTTTACCTGTACCGTTTGGTCCCATGATGGCGTGAATTTCGCCACCTTTCATTTGAAGGTTAATCCCCTTCAAAATCTCTTTTCCCTCAATCGTCGCTTTAAGTCCCTCAATGACAAAATCTGCTGCCATAATATTATTCCCTCCATTGATCGATTTGCGAAATCAAAAGTTGTATTGAAACAGGATGATCCTGATTCCCAGCACAATTAGATTCTATATCACATTATAATTATTATAAATTGAATCACAATGATTATCAATGATTCTCAACAATTTTATAACAAACCCTGTTTTTTTACAAATATCTCTTTTTATTTATCCTTTAATGCACCGCATGTTTCGCTATTTTCCGTAACCACCTAACGCAAAAAATAAGACCTCCCGCAGGAAGCCTTATTTCATATGATTTATCGTTTAGCTAAGGTAGGAACGCAGCATCCATTGATGTTTCTCAAGATCACCACGAATTTTAATAAACATGTCAGAGGTAGGCTGGTCCTTAATTTCCTCAGCAAGCTCAATACCTTCTGTCAGTTCTTCAGAAATAGTAGCGAAGTCTTCAATCAGAGACTGGACCATCCCACGCGTATCCTCTTTACCAGTAGCTTCTTGAATCGTCGCCAATTCCAGATATTCTTTCATCGTCGCAGCGGGACTTCCCTTAATGCTTAACAGACGCTCTGCAACTTCATCCATTTGCAGCGTCACTTCATTATATAGATCCTCAAATTTCACGTGAAGAGAGAAGAATTGTTCTCCTTTTACGTACCAATGAAAATTATGGATTTTAACGTACAGTACATTCAAGTTAGCAACCTGACGGTTCATAATTTGTTCCAGTGAAGTTGTATTTACTTTATTAGATGCTTTAGCCATGAGATGATCCCATCCTTATCCTTTATATTTACCGGGCTACTCAGTCCTTCGTCCGGCAGCAACTTGTCTATTCTTAATTTACCCCTTAGCATGTAAGACGAAACAAGGAGAACCCTTCCATAAAATCTCTGTTTAAATTATGTACACTGGAGACGCTCTCTATAATGTTCAACATTTCAGCTTCTTGCAAAAAAACACAAGAGGCCATTGGCCTCTTATGTTTTGGATTTTGTAAGATTGTTCGGTCAGACCATGAGAAGTAATGCATCCGCACCCGTCATGCCAGGTACAATACCTAACCGCTCCGCTTCTATGGTTACCGACTCCAATGGGGCAGCTAACAGCTGTGACAGCGTACGTACACCAACCNNNTGGGCTCCATAGTAACCAATAGCAGTCCCTCCTTTATTCACCAACCACGATGTATATGTATGCTTCACTCCCTGCTGATGTGCAGTTGGTAGCCCTAGGCTTTTCGTAAAAAACACAGTACCTTGGTCCCATTTTCTCTAGTGTCAGGTATATGATTATTACTTGTTTAATGGTATAGTTTATTTACATTCTTATAATTGTAAAGAAATGTTCAAACGAAAAGCTGGGGGATCTATGGACAAGAAACTACAACACACAGACGGCAACTATTTATTTAATGTCGACATCCTGATTAATGCCCGTACCAACCCACTTGCATTGCAATATCTGCTTGAAATGTTGAACAATAATGACAAAATCACAGATTTCAACATCAACTCCGGTCTTGAATTAGGGAGAACCATTGACAGCTTGCTTCGTTCTGCCAAACTAGCCTTGAATCAAAGCTCTGCTCCTCCCACTTCATTTAAGCTGCCACCAAAGACCACTAAAAAGCAGCTCGATAAACCGATTGATACACAGGCAGAATTGCCTGCACAGCAGTCAGCTATTGAGACGCCAGCTGATGCATACNNAAAAAAAAAATTATTTTTTTTCCGAGCAACCGGTTACGGGAAACAAGTGTCCATGCCCTGTCGTATTTTAAATTTTGATGAAGCAGCCAACTCTATTAGTGTCTATCACGTGGATGAGAAACAGGTATACAGCTTTAATTTAAATGAGATCGACGAATTTCTGTAAACGTATACGTTACAGATAAATAAGCATCCGCCCCTATAAGGAACGGATGCTTATTTATCAACTTCTGTAACTTGATTGCTTAGGATGTCTCTTTGCTGCGTGAGAATGCTTCCACAGCCAAACATAACCATCCAGCTATGAAGCATACACCACCAATAGGTGTAATCGCTCCAAGCACCTTAATCCCGGAGATACTCAGAACATACAAGCTACCTGAGAACAGAACTGTGCCTGTTATTAACAGCCGCCCTGCCCAACGTAACCGGGCGCTTTC
>DOJM01000401.1:0-7544 GCA_003529225.1 Paenibacillus sp. | reverse complement strand
TCCGTTGCATACGATTACAACTCCTTAATATTAGACTTCTTCTATCATAAACGATTACCGATTGCTTTTTCCAGCAGCCATTTACGAATTAGCCACAATCAAGGGTTGCTTTTTTAGCATCAATATGAAAAAGTGGATATTAACAACATCTCATTCTTATCTCTCAAGGAGTGCAACCTATGGACCTTAATTCTCTCTCAAAATCTGACGCGACTACAGCAGAGGTAGGAACTACCCAACCTGATCTGATTCAACCAAGTACTGATGCGTCGTCTTCTTACCAGAAAGTAGATCATGACCTGCAACACTCTGGACCCGGTATTGCTTCTTTCATCATCAGCCTCGTGACCATAATGGGTTATGCTGCTCTCTTCATCTTCATTATTATGAAGGCTTCTTCCATGGTTAACGAGAACTCTAATCTACTAGCTGAATCATCGCAGTCCATCATGCTTCTCGGAATGACTGTTATTATTCTTTCAGCTCTTAATGTAATTGGCGTTGTCATCGGCATTATTGGACTTTCCATCCGGAAGAGACGTAAGGTTTTCGGCGTTATAGGCACTATCATCAACGGTGTGATTATCCTACTCTTCATGCTGCTTACTACTATTTTTTTAGTCAATGCCGGGACGCTATAATGTTCATCATATTTCCAAGACAAAAGGGCTGTTCCTGAAATCAATCAGGAACAGCCCTTTTATTATTCATAAATGATAAAGTTTCTTCACTTTGCAAGTGACAGCTTCGAAAGTACACGCTGTTTAACTGTAGCATCGCCTTCCACTGCTTTTTCAACATATTCAAAAACTACGGAATCATCCGTATTCAACTTCTCAAGAACGCTCTCCATACCAGCTGTAATCTCAAAAGCCGTAGGACCTTCTTTGGTCTCAATCTCAACAGAATGACTATCTATTTGTCCGACGTAAACGCCTGTTCCTTTAAGAATTTTGGCTTCTGGATTTGCAGTAGGTTGGGGTGCGGGAGTGCTTGGATTCTCTGTTGGTGCAGTTGTACTCGTACCTTCTGTAGGTACGGGTGTGCTTGTGCTCTCCGCTGTTGGTACTGGAGAAGCTGTTGCACTTGGTTCTGCAGATGGCTGTGCTGAGTTATTAGTAGCACCGCAAGCGGTTAAAGCTAGTGTTAACGCTGCGATTGCAGCTATGGCGGGTAAGGAACGTTGTTTTTTCATGTTGACTGCCTCCTCTATGTGTTTAGCGGTAATTTTCAAAGTCATTTTCCACAAGCCTACTTCTATAACGTTATCAACTCTGCTAAGGTTTCATAATACGTTATTTTTAATAACTTCCATTCTATAATAGGCATCCGCCGATGCAGGCTGAAATAGGGTTAATACAATAGTAATGAGCCTGATTTATCCCTAAGGAGTGGTCCCCTTGAGAATCGATATCGGCTGCGGATCCAGTAAAGAAGCAGGTTATCTCGGGATCGATCGTATCGCGGGTCCCGATGTGGATATTGTCTGTGACATTAGCCAAGGCATCCCTTTGCCGGACAATACCGCCGAGTTTGTAATGGCTAGTCGTGTATTACCCTATATCGACGATTTATCCGCGGTTATGTCGGAAATTCACAGAATTAGTATCCATAAAGCCATTGTTTGTATTCTGGCCCCGTATGCCCACAGTTTTGTCCATATATCCAATCCTTCCTTTAAGCAGAAGTTTGATGAATATACTCCGAGGTATTTCACAGGATCCTTTTTCCAGCCTCCGTCCGGTCCAGTATGCCCCCCGATTCCTGACTATCCCATCCCTGTGCCGCCGTTCGATTATCGACTACTGCGTATGGAGCTATTCTATCAATATCCTTATGAAGATCCTCTTTATGAAACAGAAGAACTAGAAATACTAAAGACGCTTCAAGCTAATGTTGTGCATGAAATCATGTACCATTTCACCGTAATCAAAGAAGATATTTCCAATCATGAACTGGATTTGATGAGTAGAGGGCACTACGCTGAGCCCCGCGTTCTTATGAAACGCAGGCTAAAATCACACGATAGACAAAATTCCCTATAATTTATTAATGGGACATACAATTATACCGAATTGCATCATAGGCTAACATACAGGTATTAAATGTGCCGTCCTGAATATGGGACGGTTCACTTTTTTAAAAGAAAATTAACCTCGAAGGAGGTGAGAATCATTCCACTAGTCGTACGGGCAACGATCAATGCGACCGGTGCTATCACATTTACGGGCAACACACTTGGACTTAGTCGCTCTGATACAGTCGGAGTACCTGGGACACAGGACAGCATCGGTGGCTTCACCACTGTCAATACATCGTCTATTTTTGGAACCTACCCTAACGGAACGACTAGTCTTTATACAAGCAATAGTTCAGCAGCCATACTGCTCCTTCCTTCAGGTAGCACAGTGCTGTATGCAGAGCTGATATGGGGTGGCACCTATATAAACGGAACCGTAAACCTCAGTTCGGCGATAAACAACCCAGTCACCATCATTACCCCTGCCGGGACTTCATTTAGCGTTACACCTGATTCTGCAACGAGTAACGTAGTCGATTTGGGAGGTGGTGCTTCTGCATATGTCCGTTCCGCCAATGTAACCAGCATTATACAACAAGGTGGTGCCGGTANNCGTTGTAGGCACAATTGTAATTCCAGGAGACTCAACAGCCAACCATGCCGGCTGGACTTTAGGTGTTATCTACCAGAATACAGCCCTCCCATTCCGCAATATGTCCCTTCGGGCAGGTGCAATACTAGTACAGGCAACATCAGCCCCGGTTTCAACTACGATAACTGGATTCGCAACACCAATAACAGGTGCGCTTGGAGGCAGAGCATTATTCAGCGCACAGGAGGGAGATGCAAACCGTTCAGGCGACCAGGCCTTGTTTGGTCCAACTGCTGCTACACTCGTAGCGTTATCTGGACCCAATAACTTTGCTAACAACTTTTTCGCATCACAAATCAACAATGATACAGGTAATCTCAATACAACTGGAACATTTGGAACACGCAATCAGACGAACGGGAATCCAGGAACCAACATCATCGGAGGTCGACAAGGTTGGGATATTACCAATGTTGATGTGTCGGCCAGACTTGTAAATAACCAGTCTTCAGCGGTTTTACAATTAACTACCTCTGGCGATGCTTATGTTCTCAATGGAAATGCAATACAAGTTGATATCAATGCACCCAAAATAAACGTTACTAAAAGTGCCAATATGTCCGGCCCTATAGTCGGGGATACGGTAACTTATACTGTAACTGTCAGTGACACTGGTACAGCGAGTGCAGCTAGCGTCGTTTTATCAGATGTTCTGCCAGCAGGCTCAACCTTTGTCACCGGAAGTGTTGTAGTGGCCGGCGTCGTAAGGCCAACCTTTGATATTACAGCAGGAATCTCTTTGGGGTCATTAGCTTTGAGTACTTCAATAACGGTTACATATCAAGCCAAAGTCACTTCATTACCACCAAGTCCGCAAAATATAGCTAATACCGCAAATGCTGCCTTTACGTTTCAAAGTGTAGCCGGGGGCCCTATCATGACCGGGGTCATTCCATCCAATACAGTAACTTTACCCGTATATTCCCCTATCCTTAACATTGTAAAAACTGCCAATACTGCAAATGCGACGGTCGGAGATCAGATCACCTATACCCTTCAAATCACCAACACTGGAAATATTGGTGCTATAACAACCCTTACCGACAATATTCCTTCAGGCAGCTCATATATTGCGGGGAGCTTTACAGTCAATGGAACACCTGTCGCTGGAAATCCTGCTACAGGTATTGCTATTGGAACGATAGCTGCTGGAGGCAGCTCTACCGTTCAATTCCGCGTAGTGGTGAACAGTCTCCCTTCACCACCACAACTGGTCGACCAAGCGAGCGCCACTTATACCTTTCAAGTTCCAGATGGGCGAACCGTAGCTGGATCAGCCTTATCCACTTCATTGTCTATTCCAGTTACAACTCCCAACGTAACAGTGGTCAAAAGCGCTGGATTTGCTGATGTCGCTGTAGGAGATACACTGCTCTACACCTCCGTCATCAGCAATAATGGAATTGCAGCAGTTAGCAACGTATCGCTTTCGGACAGTATCCCTGCTGGGACTTCACTAGTCTCAGGTAGTGCTACGGTANNTGCCAATCCCGGTACAGGAATTTCTATTGGAACCATCACGCCAGGAGGTTCCGTTGCGGTCACCTTTCAGGTCAACGTGATCTCATTGCCAACTCCCGCTCAACTATTAAACAGATCCTCTGCGTCCTTCAGCTCAGGATCGTTTACTGGCATTTCACTTTCCAACACGACTACAACTTCTGTATATCAACCCGTAATCCAGATTGTCAAAAGTTCGAACGTTTCCAGTGCCACTGTAGGGGGCAATATTCTCTACACGTTGACTGTTCAGAATTCTGGAAATATCGGGGCATCTGTAGTCCTCAGTGACAATATTCCTTCAGGAAGTTCCTTTGTCTCGGGGAGTGTCACAGTTAACGGAGTTGTTAGGCCAGCTGATTCACCCCTTACAGGGATTAACTTAGGCACTTTAGCTTCAGGGGCTAGTGTTCCTGTAACCTTTCTTGTCTCTGTCCAATCTTTGCCTTCACCCCCTGTTCTGAACAATCAAGGCAGCAGCAGCTATACCTATCAACTACCAAGCGGAAGATCATTATCCGGGGCTAGTCTTTCCAACATCTTAACCATCCCAGTTTCCGCTCCAAATATCACGCTTACCAAAACCGCAAACCTTGCTGATGTGGCAGTTGGGGAGAATCTGACTTACACAGTCCTAGTATCCAACACAAGCAGCGTAGCTGTGAATAACGTTGTCGTCTCTGACCCCATTCCTACGGGAGGAACTTTTGTAGCAGGCAGCGTTATTGTTGGCGGTTCATCGGTACCAGCCGCAAATCCAGGTACTGGAATATCTATCAGTAGTATTGCGGCAGGCAGCTCTATAACGGTCTGNNCTCTTTTAAAGTGAATGTTTCTTCTTTACCAAATCCATCGCAGTTTGCAAACAGAGCTAGTGCTTCTTTCTCATCCGGTGCCTTCACTGGTTCTTCACTTTCGAACACGGTAGTAACACCTGTATATCAGCCTATTATTAGTATGGTCAAAAGCGCGAATACCGCTCAGGCATCCGTAGGAGGATCTTTGTCCTACTCAATCCTCATCAGCAATACCGGTAATATTGCAGCCACACTCCTATTAACTGATAATCTTCCACCTCAAGCTGTATTTAACGCGAACAGTGTAATCATAGGCGGAACACCTTTACCCGGATATAACCCTGTAACCGGAATCCCAGTAGGCCCATTGGCACCAGGTGACAGCGTATCTGTGAGCTTTCTGGTCACGATAACAGCGTTACCTCCTTCACAGATGTTACTGAACTCTGCTTCAGCAACGTATAGCTTCACTCTTCCAGATGGGCGTCAGCTCGGAGGAAATGTAGTTTCCAATACGCTCTCTGTCCCTGTTTCTGCACCTAACGTTAGTGTCGTAAAAAGCGTGAATGCTGCTACCTCTGTGACAGGCGATATCCTTACATTCACCTCTGTTTTGACGAACAACAGTATAGCAACAGTAAGCAACATCATTCTCAGTGATCCTCTGCCTGAGAATACAGCTTTTATTCCCGGAACCGTAATTGTAAGTGGCAATACTCAGCCGCTAGCAGTTCCGTCCGCCGGCATTCCAATCGGTAGTCTGGGTCCAGGCGCCACAGCTACCGTAACATTCGAGGTGAGGATAACGATGCCGATACCATCACAGATTAATAATCAGTCATCCGTCAGTTTTACATCCGGTGTATTCTCCGGTTCTTCTTCATCAAATATTACTAGCACACCAGTCATTCAACCACAGATCTCCTTAGTAAAAAGTGCCGTAGATGGAGACGGTGATTTCGATGCCCTAGTTGTAGGTGATACGGTCATCTACACAGTTGTCGTAAGCAATACTGGTAATCTTGCTGCAAATGTAACCCTAACCGATAACATTCCAGTCGGAACCACCTTCAATCCTAATAGTGTTATCGTGGGTGGAATGCCACAACCAGGTGCAGCTCCAGATACCGGCATCGCTGTAGGAAATGTCGCACCGGGTAACAGTATCCCTGTTAGCTTCTCTGTTAATATCGTTTCCCTGCCTACACCGCAACAAATCGTCAATCAAGCTTCTGCAAGCTTCACCTTTACTCCACCCGACGGTAGGCCCTTAAGCGGAACTGCTGTGTCTAATACTGTCACACTACAGGTCTCGGCACCTAATATCGTAGTAGTCAAAAGCTCAACCTCAACTTCCGTAGCGATCGGAGATACAGTTACTTATAACGTAAATATTACCAATAACGGTTTAGACGCTGTTAATAGCGTGTTACTTAATGACCCAACGCCAGCAGGCGCTGCTTTCGTAGCGGGTAGCGTATCTGTGAATGGAGTGCCTTTTCCAAACCTGAATCCCTCTACCGGGATTTCTATTGGTACCCTGGCACCCGGATTTTCAGCACTAGTTGCTTACAGTGTTACTGTGACCTCTGTTCCTCCTACTGCTACACTCATCAATAAAGCATCCGTAACCTTTACATCAGGTGTTTTTTCTGGCTCGACTTTCTCCAACACCGTTACAATCCCCGTGTTCCAGCCGAACATCTCTGTTGTCAAAACAGCGAGTACGAATAACGCTACAACAGGTGACGCTGTCAGCTACACCCTGACCATTAGTAACACGGGGAACTCCCCCGCAAGTTTGGTAGTTACAGACAACATTCCAGCCGGCACTACCTTCGTTACGAACAGCGTACTTATTAATGGACTCCCTTTAGCGCAAGTAGATCCATCTACAGGGATTCCGGCTGGAGTTATTGCACCCGGTGCTACTACTGCAGTAATATTCACTGTTGATATCACCTCACTGCCCAATCCTCAGCAGTTGGTCAATCAGGGTACCGTAGCATATAGCTTCACTTTGCCTGACGGCCGCACACTTGGTGGTTCCGTCCTATCCAATACAATTACTATCGCTGTCTCTTCACCAAATCTGGCTGTAGTAAAATCTACACCTACCACATCAACTACAGTTGGAGACACGATCACCTATTCAGTTACAATTACCAATAACGGAATCGAAACGGTGAATAACGCTGTGTTCACAGACGCACTTCCTGCGGGTACTACATTCGTATCTGGCAGTGTATTAGTAGATGGCGCGCCTCGTCCAGGGGGTAGCCCTTCCACCGGGGTAACCTTGGGCAGTATTGCACCAGGTGTTACCGTAACTGTAGCATTCACAGTGAATACAGTCTCATTGCCACCATCAGGCCTACTAAATAACCAGTCAACGGTCAGCTTCACCTCTGGGGTACTGTCTAATGTAGTCTTCTCTAATATTGTATCAACACCTATTTACTTACCGATTCTAGCCGCAGAAAAAAGCTCAAATTCAGTTCAAGCGACTGTCGGTGATACCATTTCCTACACAATTAATGTAACCAATACAGGTAATTACGGGGCTTTGGCTACT
>DOJM01000534.1:1192-12316 GCA_003529225.1 Paenibacillus sp. | reverse complement strand
TTTTTGCTTAATCTGATCAATCTGCTGCCGATTCACCCGCTTGACGGTGGTCGTATTGCTACTGCGGTTACACGTTGGCTGTGGCTTGTGGGTCTAGTGGGCGGTTTAGCCATCATCATCTATATGCGTTCGATCTTATTCTTTATTATTTGGGCGTTATTTGCTTACGATTTGTATAACAAATATGTCAAGAGACGCACTAACAACCGCCTTTATTCTGTAACGAAGGGTTTCTTAATTCCAGTGGAGCCACTTCGAGATGCAGGCTACATGATTCCAGGACCAGAACATAGAAGAGATTTACCTTTTACTACTTACAGTGATTTGGAAAGACAGCAGTATGTAGGGGTGAGATGGGATCAACTGAACTACATTGGTAGAGCTACGCTTCCGCAGCAATGCATCATTGAAAAGGTACGTATCTCGCAGCTAGAGCCTGTGACCTTAGAGGATGGGCTTCATCTTAAGATGAATTGTGATATCAGCTATTCGGTTTACGAGAACGATAAGTATTACGATGTACCGGCTAGCTCACGCTGGAAATACGGTATCGCTTATTTTGTATTAGCTGGCTTTCTGGCAGGAATGATGTATCTGGTCCATGCTGTTGGAAATGTGAATCTATAAGGGTTAGAATCGGGCAATGAAGTGACCCAATGGTTTATAAAACTCCTGAACCGTCAAAGCTGTAATGAGAATAACCGCAGTTGAACGGTGAAAGGAGTAAAACCATGTCTAAATTTTTGAAATGGGAAGTCGGCGTTTGTCTGCTGTTACTGATGGTTTTGGGAGGATGTTCAGAGGCGAAGCCAGCAAAAGTCATGGAAATCAAAGAAATGACTAACCTAGATGGAAAGCCGAAAGGTCAGTNNTCAGTACCCTCCATTGTCACCAGTGATGCAAGACACATACAATCGTTCGATTCCTGAAGAAGTATATTCTGTAGATTAGAGCAGCGTAGAAGGCACTTTTTCATGCTCAGGCTTTTCTTTCTAGTCAAATTTTTATATAATAGACAACTATCGTTGGATACATAGAGAGAGGAGCTTGGGACTAACATGGCGGCAGAAATTTTACAGGTAACTACAGAGGAACAGCTTCGAATGGGGCTGGATATTCGTACTAAAGTATTTGTAGAGGAACAAATGGTACCGGTTGAGGAAGAAATTGATGAATACCANNCTACTGGAAGATTGATTTACTACAAAACAGGTACAGCCAAAATGCAGCGTATCGCCGTACTGAAAGATTATAGAGTTAAAGGATATGGACGTGTCTTATTGCTAGCTATGGAAGAGCTTGCTCGGGAGCTTGGACTGGAAGTTTCGATTCTTGATGCACAGTGCCAAGCTGAGAATTTCTACAAAAAGCTAGGATATGAAGTGATTTCTACGGAACCTTTTTATGACGCAGGTATTCTACATGTACGGATGCAGAAAACACTTTAAGATTTGCACACATAATTTACTGTCTCATTACGCAAGCTAGGATGTGCCTTATGATGGCAAATCCAAGTGTAAGGGGCGAGCTGAAGTGCCAAATAACGAACGCGAAAGTTTCGTAGCTGTACAGAAAAATGGGGACGGAGATTTAACCAGTTTCCAGACCTCTACAGGACGTGTCCTGGCGTATGACCAAGCGCTTCAAGAAGTACAGGCCGGAAATATTGCCGGAGTGAATGCTTTTAAAGGTAAAGACGGAGAAACTTATATTCGCGGTGACGCGGATGGGGATCCAACCAACAATTTGGATAATCTTCCGAGTTTCTCATAGTTCTAAAGGTAAAGACCGTACATACGTCATCGGACGTCAATGTACGGTCTTTTTTTAATCATAGTCAAAGTTTATAAGTTACATGCTGCTCAATAAACTCCATCTCTCCAGTAAGCCCGACGAATTGAGGTTGTTCATCGCTATAATGCATGAGCTTGATGATACGTCGAACATCTTCAGGTAAAGACATTAACTCCTCCAGCGTGGTGTGAACAACACCCGCACCACCAAGCTGACAGTCATGCAGAATCATTCGGATGCCGCGCTCACGGACAAGGCTTATAAGCAGATCCGGCTGAAAAGTCATATCCGCACTGTAGAAAATCTCGTTATTTATTAGAAGGGAATAACTATCTTTGCCAGGAATATGCGGCGTATGTATGATCTGGAGAGAAAGAGAAGGAGAGAGCTTGTACGTAATTCCGGGTTTCATAGGTGTAACCTCGAAGATATCGGTCAGGGAGGCTACTGCATCTTTTTGATATAATCCACCCTTTAAGGTGTTGTTCCAAAGTGGCTCAATAAGCGTCTCAGGTAAATGTAATCTCATTGTTTTCCCGTATACGTGCTTTAGCGTAAGTGCTAGCTCTTCCAGACCTCCAACATGGTCCGCATGAATATGCGTAATTAGAGTAGCGTTTACGTGGCGGAAGGATTTCCCGATGGTATGCATGGCAAGTGGAGCTGTAATCCCGCAATCAATCAGTAGGGTATAATCATCAGCTAGTAGCAAACCATTATTGTTAAAATAGTTTTTTGCAAAAGCGTTACCAGTTCCTAGCATTTGTAGGCTCAGACTCATAAGAAGGTACCCTCCCGAAATCGCTGTTAGCTAATATATCAACTTTAAACAAGTACATAATATCATTTTTCGGAAGATGAATGAAATATTTACCTACAATTAGCGCAACTTGCTGAGACAAAGTAAGTATACATTAATAGCATGAATTATTTGGAGGGTTTCAAATGAATAGATGGAAAAAAGTCACTTTATGTGTGTTTGCTTTTTCCTTGATGGGTGGCTCCTTATTGTTCGCCGATTCTGTGAGTAAGAAAATCAGGGTATGGAACAACGGGACGGAAATTGTGGACAGCGGTTATTTGATTGATGGAAAAACATATATTCCCGCTAGAGAAGCAGGCGGGGTAGTGAATTGGGATGGATCTGGAAAAGTGACGATTCTTAAGCCTAATGTTCACATTGTTCTTTTTAACGATAATACGGTCTTTGGTAACGTAAACGTAGGCAAACTTAAGATTAAAATATTAACACAGGTAGATAGCTTAACAGAAGAGGTTTCAGCTGTAAAAGTAGCCATCACGGACCCATCTGGTAATGTTAAGGATATTCAGTCGCAGGAGCTTGAAGGCTCGCAGAAGGATAATTTCTGGTTTCCGACTTCGGAGTTTACTTATGATTTTAAAGAAACCGGCAAATATCGGGTAGGCTTCTACATGAAAGCTTCCAAAAATGCGGATTACGTTCTTGTGTCAGAAAAGGTAATTACAGCTCTTAATTAAGGGTCCTAAATTGACCTGAACTAATCTAACGTGGTAGTATACCAGATGTAGGATAATACAATTTAAAGTGAGGTATTACAATGAGCGATCACAAACATGAGCATGGTGAAGCATGCGGTTGCGGGCATGATCACGACCATGAGCACGAGGAGTTTGTGCTGACCTTGACGAACGAGCAGGGCGAAGATGTTGAGATGGTATTGGTTGAAACTTTCGACATCGGTGAGAAACTATACGCGCTGCTGTTAGAAAAGGAAAATCCTGAAGCAGATGGTATTATTCTGCGAATGGAAGAAGAAGACGAAGAAATGGTATTGTACAATATCGAAGATGAAGAAGAATGGAAAGCTGTTGAAGAAGCTTACAACAATCTGCTTGCTCAGCAAGAATAGATTTTAGCGACTAAATTTAGCTGTTCTATTGTGTATATGACAGTTGATGTTTATATACAGAAACCCGATACTTATTATGGTATCGGGTTTTTGTATAAATCAATGAAGTTTTTTAGGGAAATGATGGATCTTAAGATATTGGATCGGCTTCTACAATCACTTTTATGTTAGTGATGCTGCGGTCTTCAGGACCTTTAACCGGAAGTCCAATTTCCACATGGTCGATAATATAATCGATGTTATCCTGAGTGATCACTTCGCCAGGGAGAAGAATAGGAATTCCAGGCGGATATACATATATAAATTCTGCAATAATGTAGCCTGCAGATTCACGGAATGGAACTAACTGCGTATCCGCATAAAAAGCATCTCTTGGAATCAGAGCAAGCTGTGGAATTTCCGGAACCTGAACCTTAAGTTCGTAGATTTCACCTGTGCTATAATGAATGGCGGACAACACCCGAAGTGCAGCTAATAATTTATCTACTGATTCTTGAGTATCACCTGGGGTAATGAGGCAAAGAATATTATACATGTCACTTAGTTCTACTTCGATNNTGATCCCTAAATGGCGCACGTGAATGTTGAGCTTAGTTGGGTCATGATCAAATGTTGCTTCTGTCCCAAGGATTTCTTTTCCAAAGCTGTACAGGCCTTCGATCGTATTGATCGTTTCCCGTGCGTAGTTGGACAGTCTGATGGTTCTTTCTGCCATTTCATGACCGTTCAGCGCGAGATTACGTCTTGATGTATCCAAAGACGCTAATAAAATATATGAGGTAGACGTTGTAGTCAGCATGCTCATAATGGTCTGTACCCGTTGCGGGTTAATCAGACCCGTCTTAGCATTAAGATTCAGTACCGAGCTTTGCGTCATGGAGCCGCCAAGTTTATGCACACTAGTGGCAGCTATGTCCGCTCCGGCCTGCATGGCCGATACCGGCAGATCCTCATGAAAATGAATCAGTACTCCATGTGCCTCGTCCACCAATACGGGTACACCGTAACGGTGAGCCAGGTCGACAATCGAACGTAGGTCGGCGCATATACCGAAGTACGTTGGATTGATTACTAGAACTCCTTTGGCGTCTGGATGACGCCTTAACGCTCGTTCCAGCGAACTGGTCGTTATGCCGTGATCTATCCCGAGATTCTCATCCTGAACAGGCGAGACAAACACAGGCTTGGCTCCGGAGAAGATAATGGCCGACATCACAGATTTATGAATGTTACGCGGCACAATTATTTTATCACCAGGTGAGCAGACAGAGAGGATCATCGTCATGATGGCATTGCTCGTGCCCTGTACGCTAAAATACGTATAGTCGGCACCGAAAGCCTTCGCAGCCAGCTTCTGAGCTTCCTGGATTACTCCAGTTGGCTGATGTAGATCATCAAGCGGTGCGATGTTGATTAGATCGATGGATAGAGCGTTATCGCCGATAAACTCACGGAATTCGGCATCGGTTCCTAGCCCCTTCTTATGCCCCGGAATATGAAATTGAACGGGATTGCCGGCGGCATGCTTTTTTAAAGCTGTGAAGAGGGGAGTACGGTGTTGATTCATTTAATACTGTCACAACCTTTCGCGAATATTAAAATTTAAGGCAAGCATCAGTATAACAAAACAATCTACAGAATACTAGGATTTGGAGGTGATATANNGCAACGTACACATATCAGTTTGACGTCGCCATTTATCATGGAGATGTGGGTTATTATTTTTTTAGTTGAGTTTGTAAAAGGGTCGCTACTTGTCGCTTTGTTACCCGTATATATGGAGAATATTTTGGGTCTATCTGTTACGGTAGTAGGCTTTGCCTTTGCACTCCAGTATTTGGGGGATAATCTATTCCGCAGTCCTTCTGGCTGGGTTATGGAGCGCATTGGATTTCGCTGGACCATGACAAGTGCCTTGTTGTTGATCCTGGTAGCTGTTGGAATGATAATATATGCCAAAACAGCAATTACGCTCTCGATTGCCTGTCTTATTCTTGGAATCGGGACCTCCCCGCTTTGGCCTTGTGTGATGACCGGAATAACGGAATTGGCGGGATCTACTAAAAGCGGCAGCAGTGGTGCAGCTATGGGTGCTGTAGAGATGGCATCGCTCGCGGGAACGGGAATCGGTCCGATTGTAGTGAATTTTTTGATGGATCAGGGGGGACAAAGCTATCGTGTAGCCTTTTTGGTCCTGCTTGGTTGTGCTGCTGTAGTAGTTGTAGTTGCCCTATTTCTACCTAAGAGAATATCCTCAAGTGGCACACATGCAGTTGTTAGGGACATGCAGGGGCTTGGTGGAGTCGTTGAACGTAAAAAAATTAGTCCGTTAGAAAGTATAAAAAGAACACTGCATCAGGTCAGAACAACGCTTAAAGTTAGTCGCCTACTATATCCCGCTTTATTTCTTCAGGCTTTTGCCATTGGCTTGATGACGCCTGTGGTTACCTTGTTTGCACGTACGGAGCTTCATGTGAGTCCAAATCAGTTTAGTCTGCTTCTGATTGCAGGTGGGGGAATTACGGTGCTTGCTCTAATTCCAGCAGGTAAGCTGGTGGACCGAATAGGAACAACTGTGTTTCTGAACATTGGCTTTTTGCTCGCCGCCTTTTCCCTTGCCCTGTTCTCACAGGTACGCTGGCTCCCGCTTGCTTTTATCGCGGTGGCATTGGTCGGTATAAGCTACGCGCTTATTCTCCCGGCATGGAATGCCTTTCTGGCTAAGCAAGTGCCTAAGGGGGAACGAGGGACTGTGTGGGGGATTTTCTTGACCTTGCAAGGCTCAGGGATGGTGGCAGGACCAGTGATATCAGGGAGACTATGGGACCATGTAGGTCACGGTGTTCCGTTTCTGATGAGTGCAATTGTAATGTTGATACTCTTTGGGCTNCATTTACTAATTGTGCGCAGAACGAAGTTGAAATTTAAAACTAGTTGACCTTAGATGTGAAAACCGCTGACANNGTCTGTTGCGGGTAAAAATAGTCAATAAACCAAGTTACCGCTACATAAACTGGAGTATAAAATAAGACTAAGACGAACGCAAAAGTAACTACTACTTGAAGAGGTCCGGCTGCCATAAATACTCTAGAATTGAACAAGTCTGTTGGCTTTGCAGATGTGAAGCAGTTAGGGGGGAGTGCCGTGAACAAAAACGACGAGGTGGAGTATTGTAACCTGGAGCTGCGTTTTGACAGACAGCATATCCAGGACCTGATCAAGGATTTGATTCAAAAAGGTTATTCCCTATATTGGAGCGAGAATGAACAGGTCTTTGTAATTTCGGTCCGTACGGGTCGTAAACTGGTGAAATTACGTTTTCAAAGGATCAGAGATGGCTATAAACTCGTGGGTGACTATATGATTCGTGATGCGCGCTTGTCAGAATGGATGGAGAAATTAATTGGGGACATGCGAGGCCATGCCATTGTAAAGCGCTTCCGGGATCGCCAGATTATTATTGAAAATATTTTGTTCGGCGAAGTGATTCGTCTTGTCGAAATCTCGGGTTATCAGNNCACCAAGCTCTATTATTCTGTTGAAGGAGAGGAACGAATTCGCCAGCGTAGGATTGAAGTGGATGAGCAGCTGGATCGATTAAATGATGCACTTAAGGCTGAGGATATGATTCGCACCGAGAAATGCCGAGCTCAGCTTACCTTTTTGACGAAGGAATTGTATATGTTAGAATGGTAAACAAGGTGCCGAAATAAGTTGCTTAGGGGCACCCCGAACTTCGGGGTGTCTTAGATTTGTTTGAGAACTTGTAGACAGGGGTTCACTTCTGGCGCTAAAAAAGTTAAAATAGTCATTGTGATCATTTTCATATTGGCAATGGTTTTGTCGATGAATTTGATCTTTATTCGCAGGGCAGGCTTTGCTGTCTCTGATAAAGGGTGGTATTCTTATACTGCGAGAAATGGATTTCCCAAAAATATAGGGTGCAAAGGGTGGAGGNNCGGCGTTATTGGCTTGGCGGTAATGGGCAAGAATTTGGCTCTAAATATCGAAAGCAAAGGTTTTTCCGTATCCGTGTTTAACCGCTCACCGGAGAAGACACATGATCTTCTTGCTGAGGCGGAAGGTAAAAACCTCGTAGGCACATTTTCCGTTGAGGAATTTGTAGCTTCGCTGGAAACACCGCGCAAAATTCTGATCATGGTACAAGCTGGTAAAGCTACTGATGCTACCATCGAGCAACTGCTTCCGCATCTTGATCAAGGCGACATTATTATCGACGGAGGAAATGCTTATTTCCCTGATACGGTTCGTCGCAGCAAAGAGCTGGAAGACAAAGGTTTCCGTTTTATAGGTACTGGCGTTTCCGGCGGAGAAGAAGGAGCACTAAAAGGTCCTTCCATTATGCCTGGCGGTCAAGAAAGCGCATATAAGCTAGTAGAACCAATCCTAACGGCAATCTCAGCTAAAGTAGACGGTGGGCCTTGCTGTACATATATCGGACCAGACGGTGCGGGACACTATGTTAAAATGGTGCATAACGGTATCGAATATGGTGATATGCAATTAATCTGTGAAGCATACCAGTTGTTGAAAGACGTTCTAGGTCTGGATGCAAAAGAACTTCACAACATTTTCAAAGAGTGGAATAGCGGTGAGCTCGACAGCTACCTGATCNNGGTAAATGGACAAGCCAAAGTTCACTGGATCTTGGCGTACCTTTGTCCATGATTACCGAATCCGTATTCTCACGCTTCCTGTCTGCAATGAAGGATGAGCGCGTAGAAGCAAGCAAAGTGCTTAACGGACCAGAAGCTACACCATTTGATGGTGACAAAGCTGAATTCATCGAGAACGTGCGTAAAGCATTGTTTGCGAGCAAGATCGTATCCTATGCTCAAGGTTTCGCTCAACTGCGCGTAGCTTCCGACGAATACGGTTGGGATCTGAAATATGGCGAGTTGGCTAAAATTTGGCGCGGTGGCTGCATTATCCGTTCCCGTTTCCTACAAAACATCACGGATGCTTACGAGAACAATGCAGATCTTAAGAACCTGTTGCTTGATCCTTTCTTCAAGGATGTTATGGATAATTACCAATCCGCATGGCGTAAAGTTATCGCTTCAGCTGTAACGATGGGTGTTCCAGTACCTGGATTCTCCAGCGCATTGGCTTACTATGATAGCTATCGTACAGAAAGACTGCCTGCGAACCTGCTCCAGGCACAACGCGATTACTTCGGCGCACACACGTTCAAACGTGTAGACAAAGAAGGCGTCTTCCACCACAACTGGATGTCAGCTGAATAATTTAATTTGTTACAGTTACAAGCAAAAACGCCTTCGGNNATGCGAGAAATAGAAGGATAAAGTATAGCGTGAACATTGTACTTTCTTATATTTTAAAAAAGTGGCCCGAATTGCTTCACCAGAAATGGGGAGGCTTTCGGGCCTTTTTTGTTGAAGTTTTGATGTGTATTTACTATGTGAAGCAGATTGTCTAATGTTTTGACCCTGTGTTATGATATGACAAATATCGCGGTTGGAGGATAGACATGGCTGGGGATACAGAAGAATTTAAAAAGTTGAACGAAGAGCAAAGAAATAAGAACATTATTTTAGTAGGGATGATGGCAACGGGGAAGTCAACAGTAGGCGCTATTTTGGCCGAGGAACTGGGCTACGAGCTGGTTGATCTGGATCATGTCATTGTTGAAACTGAAGGTCGAAGCATTGCAGAAATTTTCGCGGAAGATGGAGAGCAATACTTTCGAAGCGTGGAAACAGCAGTACTAAAGCGTATGCTAGAGTCTGACAATAAATTAATATCTACTGGTGGTGGCGCGGTATTGGCGCCGGGGAATAAAGCGTTAATGCTAAGTAAGGGGCATGTGGTTGCGCTAACGGCAACGGAAGAAGAGATTATTGCCCGTGTTAGTGGAGATCAGAATCGTCCGCTGCTCGCCGGCAATGCAGAAGAACGGGTTAGACGAATCATGGAAGACCGTCAAGATGCTTACCTGTTCGCGCATTACACGGTCGATACAACAGGACTGACTGCGGCAGAAGTGTCGCAACATATTTTAATGCATTACCGCGGCTGAGCTTTTAAGAGAGTGTCTCATTCCATTCAATCATACCGCCGTTTAAATTTGTAGCATGAATGCCAAACTGCTGTAGATATTCGCAGACACGCTGGCTACGAGCACCGGAACGGCAGATAAAGATTACTTTGGCATCGCTTGGAATTTCCTCTGTGCGATGTGGAATTTCTCCCATGGGGATATGTTGAGCACCGGGAATCATCCCGAAGGCAACCTCTTCGTCTTCACGAACGTCGATGAGTACAAGGTCTTCCCCTGTCTCTAGACACTGCCGCAATTCTTGCGGTGTGATTTGTGGAACATTATGCATGGTAGTGACCTCTTTTCATCAGAAGAATGGTTTAATGATAACACAGGCATGGAATACCCTGTCAAACGAGCGCTACATACAACTATATCTACTAAGGAGAGTTTATATTATGGACGTTATTGTTAGGCCAACGCCATCCCTGCAAGGANNATACCACTCGTTATTTGCTGGTTGCCGCATTGTCAGAAGGCGTAAGTACGATTTATCATCCGGCACATAGTGAAGATAGCGATGCGATCCGTCGTTGTATTGCAGATTTGGGAGCTATACTCACAGAAGATGATGAGAAGATTGTGATTCAAGGCTTTGGACGCAAACCTAAGGAAGTTAAGGAACTTAATGTGGGGAATGCTGGAGCAGTATTACGTTTTCTAATGGCTGTATCTGCTTTAAGCCCTGAGGTTACCTTTGTAAATACGTATCCTGACTCATTGGGCAAACGTCCACATGACGACCTGATCGTGTCTCTAGAACAGCTTGGTGTGAAGGTAGAGCATAATGAAGGGAAGTTGCCGATCACGATCCGCGGTGGCAAACCTGTTGGGGGAAGAATTACAGTTTCAGGTGCTGTCAGTTCCCAGTTCCTAAGCGCTTTACTATTCCTGACACCATTGCTTGAAGAAGATAGTGAAATTACTGTCCTTGATGATTTGAAATCAAAAGTTGTCGTAGGTCAGACGCTAGAAGTATTGGAGCAGGCTGGAATTGTGGTTCATGCGGCGGATGATTATATGTCCTTCAAAGTGCCAGGTCGTCAATCCTATGTGGCAAAAACGTATACCGTTCAAGGTGACTATCCTGGCTCTGCGGCTATTCTTGCGGCTGCTGCTGTTACCAAGTCAGATGTTAAGGTTCATCGACTTGTGGANNTGATGGAAGTACCGCTTACTCATAAAGAGGGAACAGTTCACGTACAAGGGAACGGCGTTCTAAAAGCTGTTGAATTCGACGGAGATGCTGCCACCGATGCAGTGCTGGCTATGGTAGCTGCTGCAGTATTTGCTGAAGGCACTTCAAGATTCTATAACGTTGAGAACCTTCGGTATAAGGAATGTGATCGTATAACT
>DOJM01000534.1:0-1129 GCA_003529225.1 Paenibacillus sp. | reverse complement strand
AGGTTTACGAGCGCGTAAACCACTCTTGATCAAAGATGCTCACCATGTCGCTAAGTCGTATCCGCAATATTTTGATCACCTGCGTGCGCTTGGTGCGAATGTGGAGTGGGTACAATAGAAGTAAGGGAGCTAGCGAATTAGCTTCAGTTAAATAAGGATCATAAAGTGTAACTATGGAAAGGGGCACTATGTATGAGCTTTGAGAATCCAAGCCGGGAACAGATCGGAGATATCCTTGCTTCTGCAGGTAATATTGCAGTTGTTGGCCTGTCTGACAAAACAGACCGTACCTCCTATATGGTCGCGGGAGCTATGCAAAGTCGGGGATATCGGATCATTCCTGTAAACCCATTGGTTGATGGTGAAATACTGGGAGAGAAGTGCTATCATACGTTAGCTGAAATTCCAGAGTCGGTGGACATTGTCAATGTGTTCCGCCGAAGTGAATACTGCGCTAAGGTCGCACAGGAGGCCGCTGAAATCGGCGCACGTGTGCTCTGGCTCCAGCAGGGCATAATCAGCAAGGAGGCCGCTGAAATCGCCGCTGAGCACGGTATGACGGCGATTATGGACCGTTGTATCAAGGTCGAAGAAGCGATCACGATGCATGGGCGTAATCGGACGTAGTGTTCGGTGGTTAAACATTTTTCTGACTAACGATAAAGTGATGATCAGAGAGTGTGTCAAGGGATTTCGAACGAACCGACAAACGAGCAAACGATGAACTGACGAGCTTACGAGCCGACAAACGAACCAACAAACGAACCAACAACGAGAGAACAATGAACCGGCGAGCATACGAGTCGACAGACAAAAGAACGAACTNNACAAACCAGCGAACTAAATTTTTTGACGTTGAAGTAGTTGCAGCTTTAATGTTAAAGAACAGCCAAGATCAAAAGCATCGTTTGATTACGATTGGCTGTTCAGGTTATACAATTTCTAATGCAAATCACTAACTGAGCTTGTTATACTAAAGTTAGACGAAGAACGTCCTTTATCCGCATGATTTGCGGTGAGGGGCGTTTTTTTATTTTTACAGGGGAGGATACTATTATGGAATTTGAAGAAGCACATGGTATGTTCATTGACAAGCACTTGTCGGAAAGATCAGGAGAACGAAGGGGGA
>DOJM01000408.1 GCA_003529225.1 Paenibacillus sp. | reverse complement strand
TGGTACGCGTTACGTGGATCATGATGTACTAAAGGCTTAATCAATGACTGAAAATATAGATCCGGAGACGATTCTTAGGAATCTGTCCTCCGGATTTTTTATATCGCAAAAAATAACTGCATTTGGTGCAGTTATTTCATACTTTAGCCCCTCTATCACTTTTTCAAGTGTAGTTTATGCAACTAAATTCAGATGGAAAGAGTGTTTCCATTGGATTTTGAAGAAATAAGTGTATCAAGTGCAACTAAGTCGAGACATAGCAGTCTGATGCGCTTTATAATTGTATAAAGTACACTTATTTGTTCATCCTCACATACCCTGTAAACNNCCGAAGACGATATTAGGATCGTTTGGAACAGTCTCCTTTAATCACTAGCGTGTACCCCAAGGTAACGCCCCCACTTCTGCACTTTCCTTCAGACTAGCAGCCAGCTTTTGCAAATACGGAACCAGTAATGGGCGCAACTCCTCCCGCATCAATCCGACCTCCAGCGTAGCCTGAATGTAACCGGATTTATCACCAATATCATAACGTTTGCCGATCAAGTCCAGGGCCAGCAGACCTTCATTACGGCATACCTCATGCAATGCATCAGTCAGTTGATATTACCACCTGGCTCCCCGTTCAAGGTTAGCCAGCACTGAAAATATCGAAGACTCCAAAATGTAACGTCCCATAATCGCATGCTCTGAAGGTGCTTTCAATACCGGATCGAACAGCTCCCTCTACGATATATTGAATCGCCGGTTTATCCACAATGGGCAGCATTTCCTTGGGCTGAGCCTTAGTTGCAGGCAGGAAACGAGTGCCTAAACCGCGGCGGGAATAACCGCTTTTCTAATCTTCACAACGAATCCCTCCCCTTACATTTATTGACGATGTAGAACTTGCTGCTCACGAACATCCTGCTGTTTCTTACCTTCATAGAACTCTTGAACAATATAGAGCGGACGTCCCTTGGTCTCATCATAAATCCGACCGACATACTCACCCAGAATCCCTAACATAGTGAGCACAAAGCCATTAAAGGTCAGTGTGATNNGATATAGAAAGCCGGAAGCCGACAGCAGTGCGCCAAGGTATCCTGCCAGCTTCAGCGGCTTATAAGAGAAGGAAGTAATTCCATCCAGAGAGAGCTTGATCATCCGTTTCAGCGGATATTTAGTTTCTCCAGCCAGACGTTCATCGCGTTCATATTCAATGGCTTTTTGCCGAAAACCAACCCAGCTGACTAGCCCGCGTACGAACCGATTTTTCTCCGGCAGGCGTTTGAGCTCCTCACAGACTTTACGATCGATGAGGCGGAAATCCCCCGTATCTACAGGTATTGAAATATCAGTTGAATAACGAAGTACTCTATAAAAGAGACTGGCCGTCCACTTTTTGAATAAGGATTCTCCGTTGCGCTTTATCCTTTTGGCATATACAACTTCATACCCCTGCTTCCATTCCGCAATCATGTCCAGAATCAGTTCCGGCGGATCTTGCAAATCGGCATCAATAATGACAATTGCATCTCCTAGGGCGTAATCCATTCCCGCAGTAATAGCGATCTGATGTCCAAAGTTACGAGACAAGTCGATCAGCTTCACACTCTCATCCCAGTAGCTATATTCCTCAATCATCTGGGCGCAATTATCTGTGCTGCCGTCATTTACAAAGATCAGCTCATACACTTCATTAGTTAAGCCCATTACTTTTTTGATACGCCGATACGTCTCTTGAATGACCGCCTCTTCGTTAAACATCGGTATAATAATGGAATAGCGCACGTTGGTACTCATGAGCAGCTCCTCCTTAAATTTGAATAATGAAGCGTGCCTGATCTATCTCATAACACGCCTCATAGGATTAACATTCGCCTAGTTTACAGTAACTTTGTATAATGTCCCGCTGTTTCCTCCATCGTTTCCTGCCCAATCGGCTGCTGGAACTTCTGTACNNCGTCAACTCGGAGCTTCCCCCGCGACCACCACCCATACCACCGCTATTGATCAGGAAGTACTTCACCTTTCCGCTCTCTACAAACGCCTTTAGGGTGTCTGGGGTATACACGGTGTCTGAGTTAGAAAATCCGTTCAAAATAACTACCGATGCACCCTTGTCAACGATATAAGGAGCTGCTGTGCCATAATCCAATGTAGCAAAAAGATAAGGCTCCCCAGTATTGTTCTCCTCCAAATAGGACAACAGACTCTCGTTCGCACTTGCGGCGCTATTATGTCCAAAATTGCTTGGACTGCCTCCCATTCCCCCTCTACCCTCACTACTGCTCGGGCCCGCCTCGGNNCTGTTCAAGCCATAAGTAATGGGAGTAGCTGCCCAGTAGAGCGGCCCAATTAACAATACTAATACGGCTGCAATGCCTGTCGTATAAATAAAGGATTTCTTCATGCCTTTAAGAACTACCAGTACCACCGAAACCACTATGCCTGCAGCTAAAATCCCAATGGACCAGCCACTACCAATCGTATCGTTATAAGGATGCACAATGTACCACTGGAAACCTGCTGTAACCAGCGTTGCGGCTGGCAATAGCCAAGACAGCCAACCAGAGTGCTCGCGATATAGCGTCCACAGCTTTGACCATCCTGCACCGACTAACGCTGCAACTGGCGGAGCCATCATCACCAGATAATATTGATGGAAGAACCCTGCGATACTGAAGAACCCCATAATGGGCACTAACCACGCTAACCAGAAGAGAGCTTCTTTATGAGCCTGGGTAAAGTTCTTTCTCCGCAAATTGGCGAACAATCCAATGATGCCTAGCAATACGAAAGGCAGCATCCAGCTAGCTTGACCTGACAGCTCTGATTGGAACAGGCGCAGTGGGCCTGCTGTTCCTGTATTGAACATTCCGCCTCCGCTTCCACCGCCATTCATGCCGCCGCGATTTCCTCGCCCGCCGCCGTCGCCACCAAATTGCCGACCTTGACTGTCTGTTCCACTAGTTGGCTGACCTGGTGCACCTCCATCATCGTCACCAGTCTGGCTATTCGAGGTCGAATTTGTGCCTTGCCGGCCCGAAAATGCTGCACGTCCACCATCCTNNGACCCATTCATAGCTGGCATCTCGCCGTTCATGTTCGGCATCTCATCATTCATAGCTGGCATTTCACCGTTCATGTTTGGCATCTCACCGCCATTCATTCCTGGCATTCCACCGCCACCACCACCTGCCCCACGATCCCCCGTTAATCGGGCAACGCCATTGTACCCAAAAGCAAGATTCAGCACTGAATTGGTACCACTGCTGCCGATATAAGGCCGTTTGCTGGCAGGAATCGAATCCACGATCACTGCCCAGGATAAGGAGACTACAAGCAATATTGCTGTGGAGGCGGCCAATACTCCCGTCTTCCGCTTCCAGCTCACTTTGGCAGCTACGACATAAAAGAGATAAAAAGCCGGTAGAACCATGTACGCCTGCAGCATCTTCTCGTTAAATCCAACACCGATTAACCCAAATGCGGTAAGAAGGCTGCCCATCTTGTTGCTCTTCGTCCCTTTAAATAAAAACCATGCCGCGAGCAGAAGGGTGAATACAAGCAGTGCATCAATATTGTTCGTCCGGCTGACTGCCGCTGCTACCGGAGTAGTCGCCATGACTAGAGCTGCTATACGTGCTGCCGCTCTGCCAAAGGTAGGCTTCACCAGCAGGTATACAAGTAACACGGAGCCCACGCCGCCAAGTGCCTGTGGCAAAATCACACTCCAACCATGCAGCCCGAAGATAAGCGCGCTAAGTGTCTGAATCCAAAAGGTAACTGGTGGTTTATCCACCGTTACTGAACCCGCGGAGTCCAGTGAAGCGAAGAAGAAATTATGAAAGTTCTGCAGCATACTTCCCACCGCGGTGGTGTAGTATGTATTCACATAGTGGTCATTCCAAACTCCATAACCGTACAAAAAAGCGGCAAGTAATAAAATGAGCCACAGTATAAGATCCGAGCTTATTTTTTTGAACCTACTCATCTCCATCCACTCCTATCCTTTGATCGTCTATATTCCGGCAGTTCTGTGCCCCCGGTTCAATCTTTCTGTAGGTGTATTATTTCACCCTTACCTTAACTCTCAATGAGTCCAAGCTGAATGTTTGCTGAATATACAAGGCCGCCAGAACGCAAAAAAAGCCCCACAACTGTGGAGGCTTTCTGTTCAAATCCCACCCTAAGCAAATATTTTAAAATAAACTATTCCATCCTACCCATAGCAACGAGCTTATTCACTGTATTCCAGTTACGTGCTGTAACAGACATACCCAGTATTTTGTCAAAAGAAACCTTGAAAAGCGGCGATTGGCTCACACTGACCTCATATAACACGTACATTTCTCTGCCGACAAAACGTAGTTTATCCGGTCCATCCTCATAAATACGCAGCTTATCTAGTGCTTCTGCTGAAGGCACTGCTGGCAGAAAAGAAACATACCATCTTTTGAACGCCTCTGGCTCGGTTAGCTGAAAGGGATTATTAGTGATTACTTCCTCCATCTCAGCCAGTGTACGAATCATAACAGAGACCTCAAAACCAAAAACCTCATGAATCTGGCGTTCAATGACTCCGGTAAGGAGACTCTCCGATTCCTCATTACTTTCAAATATTACATTTCCGCTCTGAATATACGTTCGTACATTGTGAAAACCAAGGGACTGCAACATTGTCTTCAGATCCTGCATCTTAATGATTTTGTTGCCACCGACGTTAATGCCACGCAGCAGCGCAATATAGGTAGTCATGGAATACACTCCGTTTCTTGTTATGATCAAGTTAGTCCCACGGTTAAAGTCTGCAGACGTTTACGCACTTCTTTTACTAGAAGCTCCTTCTCTGGTGGCGGAAGTCCTTCCACCAGACGCGCGGCAGCGATTGGCAAAATCCAGCGGTCTACGTCCTCATAGGTAAGTCCTGATAAACGGAGATATTCCCGAAAGTATCCCTTGGTTAATTTCTTTCTAATAAAACCTATCATCATTCTCGATAAGGCAGAGGCTCCAGGGGGCATCGCCCCCATACTGAACATTACTACAGATCGCGCAGCATCGGCCGCTGGTTCTCCCACCACGCCGGTCATCCAGTCGATCACCCAGAGCTGATCATCCATTAGCACATTGTCAGGATGGAAATCTCCATGACATAGCCTAAAATCAAATGTAATAGAATCTAATTTTAGTAATATGTTTTTCTTTTTGTTTTCATCCAATTTATGTACAGATTTAATTTGACTCTCTAACCTTTCCCTCATTAACTCCATTTCATCTGTATTTACATGTATAGCATGGATTTTTTTTTGCTCATTAACACAAAGGCCGATATAACGCTCTGCCTCATTTAAATTATTAAGCAGAAGATCACCAATGTTGTCCCCTTTTACATGTTCCATAATAATTGCCTGTCTATTTTGTATCTTTATTACTTCAAATACGTTTGGAACTGGCAGCCCGCATGAATACGCATATTTTTGTTTTTTTGCTTCATTCATAGACTCTGTATCTGGGAGGTAATCTTTAAATAATTTTACAACCTTATCATCAGTTAAATAAATTTCTGCAGTATTCCCTTTTGCAATTGGATTACCTAAAACCACTTCATTTCTCCCCTTAACATAAATTAAAATAACACCTTGTACTTCTCTTTAAATTCACTGTAACCCTAGCTAAAACCTTCTTCACGAATATACAAAAAACTTACCGCTTTTCATCCTTAAATAGAAAGCGGTAAGTTTAATTGTTTAGGAATATCAGAATGAAACTCTAATGTATGCACAATTGAAAATGTATATCCTTGCTCAATAAATGATACTTCATTACGTTTACATTCAAATGATACACTATTTTTCTTAAAGTTATTTTGGATTCGCTGTAAAAATGCGACGTCTGGTGTTCCGAAAGAAACGTATACTTTCGGTGATAGAGCTTTCATCGCGATTGGAATCCAAGGTCGCTGCCACCAAGTCGCGACGATATATGCAGTGCCACCTATAACAAAGTTAAAAATATCCCCATCTTCCATCGTTTTCATATTTAGATTTGATTTTAACCATTCCGTAAAAACAGGTACACTTTTAACAGGAAGACCAATTTCCCTTACGTATAAAATGTTTAAAGGTGAGTGTGGTACTAATACATCCTCTTTAACATAACTATGTGCGATAATTTCGAGTAGATTTCCATCTCCGTCTTTAAAGTATAAATTGAATAGACCATTCTCTTCACCAATTACATTTCCATTTTGCCATTTTACAATGAGTAATCCAGAGTCCTTTAACCATTTTGCTGTTTCATGGAATTTTGAATATGGAATTTCAAAAGCAAAATGTGCAGGTGCGATTGGTTCATACACTTCTTGAAAACTAATTGTTGTATAAGGTGTTACTTCAAATTGAATGAAGGATGCTGTTTCTTTTTTTATTGGAAAAGATAATATGTCCTTATAAACTTGTTTTACCCCTTCTATGGAAACCGTTTGTAGTTTTATATCTGATATATGTGTAATCACTTTACATTCCCCCTCATTTCTTATTATCTATTCGTATTGTATTACACTTATAAATAGATAAAATCAAACGGAAGG
>DOJM01000407.1 GCA_003529225.1 Paenibacillus sp. | reverse complement strand
CACATGGTATATCAGCGCTGATATACCATGTGAAATAAGGTTTATTTAAAGTAATTGTTGATTTGTTCTTGAGCTACTTGCATGATTTTGTCCATTCCGGCATTTTTTAGCTCAGACAGCAATTTAGGGATTACCTTCTCAGGATCTGAAGCGCCTGTGAGCAATTCATATCTATACTTATCATATACAGCCTGACAGTTAGCAACCTCTGTCTGCATTTCGCTAATATCAAGTGCGAAGCCCAATACGCTGGAGGACGCCGCTTGTTCGTTCAATTTCTTCACTTGTTCCCACTGATCTAGAGGAGCTCCGTTCGTGACCGCAAGATTGAAGAAAGTACCTTGTGAGTACGCTGCTAAAGGCCATGTATCGCTGATACGTTCGACTGATTTCTCTCCGTCAATGTTCTTATAGTCAACTCCTAATTCACCAAATGCAAGCATATTACGTAATTTGGGGTCTGTATTCACTAGTTGCAGATATTTCAAAGCTTCCGCTTTGTATTTGGAATTTGCTGAGATTACATTCATCGAGCCTTGAATTGTACTTGTGGTATAGAGCGGGCCAAACACTTGAGTCATGTCGTACTTGTCAATCCCTGCGGTGATTTGCCAGCCAGCTTCTGCACCAGGGAAGGCTTGTGCAGAGAAGAATGGTCTGTATTTATCACCTTCAGTTTTGGTTGGTGCATCCGGGTTGACAATACCATCTTTGTACCACTGATGCAGCAGCTTTAAGTCGGTCATAACTTCCGGTTGTTCAAACACTGAAACCACTTTACGGGAAGCATCATCAACTTTTACGCCAATAGGATGGAAACCTAATGTCATATCATCATAATTATTTAGAAGTCCTAAGAAGCCTTCGCTTTGGATCAACGACAACGGGTAGAAGCTTTTGCCTTCCCCAGCTTTCATATCATGAAATGGCTTATCTAAGTCCTGCATCGTTTTAATATTTTGATAATCGATATTATACTTTTGGACAAGCTTGTCGTCGAATACCCAATATTGAGTTAATGAAGAATCCTTATACGTTGGAACAGCGAAAGTTTTGCCACCTATTTTAACACCATCCCATACTTTGCTAGGGATGAGCTTGTAAAGTTCAGGGGCTTCGCTTTGTACCAGATCCGTAATGTCAGCGAACGCTCCCATAGTAACTTGCTTACTATACTTTGTGTTGTTGGTAAACATCATATCAAATGGTTCACCTGTATTCACGATTGTGTTGATTTTTGTATCCCACTCGCCCCAGCTAGCCACCTTGATATCCACTTTGACACCGATTTTCTCAGCGGTGTATTCGTTCATTTGCTCAACCGCTTTACTAAAGTTCTCAGGAACCTGTCCGCCGATCTGCCACCATACCAATGTAGGAATTTCCTTGTTGGTTGGTGCATCAGTAGCAGTTGTGCCACTCTCGTTTCCATTGGTTGCTGTGGACGCTGGCTTCGAGCTGCCACATGCAGCGAGTAGAGACAGCATTAATGCGAGAATACACATTGTTGAGGCAAACTTGAGGGTGTTCTTCATTTTAACTCCTCCTAGTGTGGAATGATGGATTGTACCGTATCAAAAGTACGGTTATATCATAAACCAAGCTTTGCTTGACTTACTTCGGAACTAGCCTTTGACTGCGCCAATGGTAAGGCCGCTGATAAAGTATCTCTGGAAGAAGGGATATGCGCAGGCAACAGGCAAGACGATAAGAATAGCAACAGCCATACGGGCAGATTCTTTGGGCATTGTTGCGACAAGCTCTGCGAAGCTTACACCCATGCTTATTGAGTTTCGGGCAAGCGCATCGGCATTGGTCATTAAGCTGTTAAGCAACGCTTGTAACGAATAGAGATTCTGGTTATCGATATATAGCATCGATTGAAACCAGTCGTTCCAATAACCGAAGCAGAGGAACAGTCCAATCGTAGCTAGAACCGGCAATGAAATTGGCAGGATAATTGAGGTAAAGGTACGTAACTGACTAGCCCCATCAATTTCAGCAGATTCGATCAGGCCATCAGGGATCGTGCTCTTGAAAAAGGTTTTACAAATAATAACGTTAAAGGACGATACTGCGAGCGGCAGGATGAGCGCCCAAATCGTATTCTTCAATCCCAAGAAATTTGTGTTGATAAAGTAACTGGATACAAGACCTCCGTTAAATACCATCGGGATAAATACGACCCAAGTGAGAAAGTTCTTGAGCTTGTAAGCTGGACGTGAAATGACATATCCCATCGTTGTGGTGAGCAGTACACCAAGTACAGTACCAACGGCAGTTACAAGTACGGATACACCTAGAGCGCGTAAGATCATCGTTCCTTGTTTGGCGATATATGCGTATGCATCTGCGGATAGAGCTGTTGGGAGAATGCTGTATCCCGTTTCACGAATATAGGATTCATCGGTAAGCGATATGGATAACACAACGATTACAGGCACGACGCAGGCAATTGCCAGCAGCGTAAAAATTAGGGTAAACAAAGCATTTACGCTTTTACTTGTGCGGTTGAATTTCTCTAAGCCTGATTGATAGGTTCTCTTTGCCATAGTCTCACCTCCTAAATCATTGCACTATCGGAATCGATTTTTTTTACGATCCAGTTAGCACTCAGAATTGTAATACAGCCTAGAACGGATTGGACGAAAGCGGCAGCGGATGCCATTCCTACAGTGGCAGTTTTTAGTTGTTTAAATACCAACACGTCTATAGTAGTGGTCACATTGTACAGGGAGTTTGAGTCGCGTGTGACCTGATAGAATAGTCCGAAATCTGTGTAGAATATGCGACCTACTGCCAGGATGAACATCATGACAATGACTAGCTTTAACATGGGCAAGGTAATGAAGCGTGTCTGCTGCCAGATGGAAGCTCCGTCAATTACTGCAGCCTCATAGTAGGTGCTATCGATCCCAGTGATGGTTGCCAGGTAGATGATCATGCCATAACCAATACTCTTCCAGATGTTTAAAAAGATAAGAATGTAAGGCCAATATTGTGGTTCCATATACCAATTCATAGGCTCTTGTCCGATACCCACAAGAAATTGATTGAGAATTCCTTTATCGAAGCTGAAGAATGCCCAGCCTACAGCAGAGACGACTACCCAGGAAAGGAAGTAGGGCAGAAACATCATAGTCTGATAAACCTTGCCTGCTTTGCGGCTATGCAGCAAGCTGATCATAATCGCGAACATTACTGGCAACACGATGCCAAGAATAATGAAGATAATGTTATATCCTATCGTGTTGCGAAGAATGATCCAGGCATCATTTGATTTGAATAAGAATTCAAAGTTTTTGAAGCCGACCCAAGAACTATTTATTACGTTGCTAATAAAGTTGCCGCTGATTTTGAAATTTTTAAAAGCGATAATCATACCGAACATCGGTAAGAAAGAAAACAAGATATACCAGATCAATGTCGGCAAGGCGAGCAGAGTTAACTCGGTATCTTGCTTTCGCCAATGTATGCGCTTTCTAATTTTGCTCCGTTCAAGTTTGGTGCTCATGTCATCCGCTCCTTCATGTGTTTCATACCTGCTGTTCTTTGTAACCGCTTTCCCTGAATTAATTTTAATAAAGTAGAGTGAGGTGCATCCAGTTAAGAAACATGATTCTTCAGTCAACAAACGTTAGATTCAGGATGAATTCCCTCATAAAGCGCAAAAAAAACATATGCTATGGAGATTTATACATATTAGCTCTGTTGAGCAGCGGCGGCATTGTATTACAACAGAATTATGGGCGAAAAGCGCAAGAATGACACACTTCTAGAACATCAACATAGCGGTGAAACGTATATCATCCCGCTGTACAACACGGAATTTTTGATAAGCGAGAATGACATATTTACGATTTGCTCGATTCTATATAATGTAAATGTAAGCGCTAGCATTAATGCTATTGATAACAATTCGATAGATAATGATGCTCACTCGATGATGAGAATGTTCTCATCATTACCTATAAGGAGGGGATGTCGCGATGCATGAAACAGGAAGCGTACATATGCGAACTGTGAATTCAGCACCGAAAGAAAAGCGTAAGGGCAGAAACGAGACATGGAAGAAGATTTGTCAGAATTGGGAGCTTTACATTTTTATCGCACCCGCATTCTTTTACTTCCTCATTTTCAGCTATGGACCGATGTATGGGATTCAGATTGCTTTTAAGAACTACATTCCTTCAAAAGGCTATTTTGGCAGTGAATGGGTAGGCTTTGATCATTTCATTCGATTTTTTAACTCGTACTATTTCTGGGATTTGCTGTGGAACACGCTTAGTATTAGCTTGTATGAATTAGCCATTGGATTCCCAATCCCAATTATTCTGGCGCTTGCGTTTAACGAAGTGAAGGATGGCTTCTTCAAGCGACTTGTTCAGACCGTTACGTATGCACCTCATTTCATTTCTGTCGTTGTTATGGCGGGGGGGGTTTTTTTATTTTTTTTTTTTTGGGTNNGGGGATGATTATTACATTCTTGTCTCCATCAAACGGTATGATTATTCATGCCATTGAAGGTTTAGGCTTTAGTGCACCGCAGTTTCTGACAAGTCCTGGTTGGTTTAAGACGATGTATGTATTCTCAGGCGTGTGGCAGAGTGCGGGTTGGGGGACGATTATTTATTTGGCGGCACTCTCGGGTGTAGACCCAGGCTTACATGAAGCGGCAATCATTGACGGGGCCTCTCGCTTCCAACGTGTTCGCCACATCAATATACCAGCGCTTATACCGACCATGACCATTCTATTAATTCTGAATATGGGTGGCTTGTTAAGTGTAGGTTTTGAGAAAATATTACTTCTGCAAAATTCGTTAA
>DOJM01000537.1 GCA_003529225.1 Paenibacillus sp. | reverse complement strand
AATCTTTGAAATAGGGTGCAATCACAGTGCTATCTTTCTGGCCTTGTAGTTTTAAGTTCAAGTCCTCCTGAACAGCCTGCCCCGCTTCTTCTTGTGTGATTTCTCCTAGATTAGCCATGACAGTCAAAATGATTTTTTGGCGTTTTTTAGCGTTGTCTAAATGATTATAAGGTGAATAATAGGTTGGTCCTTTTGGAATCCCAGCTAGCATGGTACTCTCTGCCAAGTCTAAATCTGCTGCAGATTTACCAAAATACATTTGAGAGGCTGCTTCAATGCCATAGGCACCATGACCATAGTAGATGTTATTTAAATACATGTTCAAAATTTCATCTTTGCTGTATTTCAGCTCGAGCTGCATCGTATACAAGGCTTCTTTAGCTTTGCGCGTCCATGTCTTCTCGTGTGATAGATAAAGATTTCTCGCGAGCTGCTGAGTTAGCGTGCTAGCCCCTTGCGTTCGGTTTCCCTCTTCCAGATTGACGAGCACGGCCCGGGCCATTCCCTTCATATCAAATCCGGAATGCTCGTAAAACTTACGGTCCTCGACGGCTAGCGTGGCTTCAATGAGCAGGGGAGAAATTTGACTTAGTTTGACCGGTTCACGGCTACGCCCGTCTGAGGTAAAGGTGGCAAGAATATTGCCCCTGGAGTCTAGTAGCTTGGAGCGCACATCGTCCCCAATGGGGGGGAGATCTTTTTGGTATAGGTAACCGAGCAGAGCTCCCGTAGTCAGTAGAAACAATATAATCATGGCTACCAGCAGCCGGAATAAACGGCGGAAGCGGCTTTTTCGTTTGGGTGGACTCGTTGATTCACGTGACATGGCACCAGACTCCCTTCTCCTTGTATTATGGGAAAGGAACTGGAAGGATATTCATTGTATAACTAGGTGATCTGTTAAAGGGACTATCGCCGGAGGAGATTTAAATAGGAGATGACAAACTGTTTCCATTTTGTGACTATTCAATGGTGGATCATGCGTGCTTCAGGAGGTATAAAAGAGTAGAGATTGAAAGCGAGGGTATATATACAATAGGAGGTGTCACTATGAACTGGACGAAAAAGATTCACAGAACGACAATAACCGCCCTTTCGGCGACGCTAATAATGGTTTCAGGATGGGGTGCATCAGCTTCTTCTGTACATGCTGCGGCATCGGCCACACCAGCGGCTTGCGGCACTGGAGATCATGGGCTACTACAGTCTCTGCAAAACAAGCATTCAGGAGACGTATCCACACCGCTTACCTTTTCTGATGTTCAGTTTCTGAATGGAAATATCGGACGCGCAGCAGGCAATGGATTTATGATTGGCACTTCTGATGGAGGCTGCAATTTTCAAGAAATTTATGAAGGCCAATGGAGCTTTAAACAGATTGATTTTCCCGATAACGTGCATGGTTTTGCCCTTGCTTCTGTAGAAGACGGTCAAGCTCGATATTTAATCAGTACCTCTAATGGCGGCTCAGAATGGAAAAGACTTTCGAATAAAGCTGTTAGCTTTGAAAGAATCGATTTTATCGACAGTAAGATTGGTTTCGGGTATAACAGGGCATCAACGTATTACACCAAGGACGGGGGACTTAGCTGGAGTAAAATTTCAACCCCATCCAATACACGCGGTGCTTATTTCAGTGATCGTAATACCGGCTGGGCCGTTGTAACTGTGCCTGGAACCAGCTACCGGGTAATGAAGACCGCAGATGGTGGAAAAACTTGGAGTTTATCGTTAAAAGTAGCCTTTACCGATCCAGAGTATGGGCAAATCACTTCAAAGGGAGATCAAGTTGATGTGGTTCTCTTTGGCGGCTCAGGGATGAGTCAAACCTCATACTCCCTATATACAAGTACGAATAAGGGGAAAAGCTGGAATAGAGTGATCGCCCAGGAAACTGCTGGGGGTGGACCTTCTCCGGGTAGCGGAAAAGCTGTAGTAAATAAGGGGCCTGCGTCTGGCAGACCGGGAAATTTGGAGCTGATAGGGAACAATACGACCTTCTTGGTGGGTTATTCCGACGCAGCAGAAAAAGTAGCGGTAGGACGCACATATAACGGTGGCAAGCAGTGGACCAATCTTCCGGCGATTGCTGGGTATGAAGGAGTAATCTCGTTCACTAGTAATAAAGAAGGCTGGTTAGCCGTTCGCGAACGCGATTATTCATCGTTATATGTAACTAAAGATGGCGGCGCATCTTGGCAACTTAGATTTTCGTTGAAAATTTTGTCCTTGTAATGGGCGGGTTAGTAAAGGTAGTGAGTATGGCGTTTAGTTTTCTAAACGGTTCCTAAGGGAACCGTTTTTTTTGTGATTATAAAGTTAGTTGCACTTGTGTACAGTTTTACTACATGTTCCAAGTGTGCTTTTATCCATCTATATGGTAAAATTTTATGAGCTAAGCTAGATCTAATGGATTCTGAGATTGAAATGCTTCTTTGAACTGGATATAGTGTACAATGGGAAAGCGAATAGGCCTTTGAATGAATATAAAAATGTTTAAGTTTTACGACAGGCGTTTTTCTTATGCAGAATGCAGAGGCTTGCAGAATGGAGGAACGTGTGATGCCCGAAATACAGTCTAACAAATATGACGTCTCTATTACGCTCGTGAGCCTTCAAGATGGTCAGCGGAATGTTATGAAAGCGAATGGAGAGGTAGTATCCAAAGGACCGCATCTATATATTCAATATGAAGAGTTAGAGCAAGGCCCTCGAGGAGAGGAAATTTCTGTTCGTACAACAATAAAGATTGCAGGTAATCAGCTAAAGCTAATCCGCCACGGTGGGATACAGTCGGAACAGAGCTTTCAATCCGGACGGCGTCTGCCGGGATTCTATCGTTCACCATATACACAGTTTAATCTTTCTACAGTAACGAACAAGCTGGACGTGGTGCGCGAAGGGCGCTCCCTAACGGTTGCGTGGGAATATGATTTGTACGTATACGAGGAATTGTCAGGAAAGTTTGCTATTAGTTTGCATATACAGGAGGAACCGAAATTATGACACAAAGAAAGAATCCGTTGGAGCTAGTGAATGAACGGGTAAAAGAAGCCATTGCCGATGCAATTGTGAACGCAGGAATTGTTGCACCGGAAGAGGTTCCGGATATCGTATTGGAAGTACCAAGAGATAAGGCACATGGTGATTTGGCTACGAACGCTGCTATGCAGCTGACCAAAATCGCAAAACGTAACCCGCGCCAGATTGCTGAGGCAATTATAGAACATTTGGATACTAGCAGCGCTTCTATTGAAAAAGCTGAGATTGCCGGACCAGGCTTTATTAACTTTACGTTGTCCAAGAATTATTTGTACCCAATTATTAGCCTTGTTGCTGAGCAGGGTGATGATTATGGCCGTATTAACGTCGGTCAAGGTCAGAAGGTTGAAATGGAGTTCGTCAGCGCTAATCCAACGGGTAGCCTTCATTTAGGACATGCTCGTGGTGCTGCTGTCGGCGATGCGCTTTGCAACGTACTCGATTATGCAGGCTATCAGGTGACAAGGGAATATTATATTAATGATGCCGGTAACCAAGTAGTCAACCTGTGTAAATCCATTGAAACTCGTTACCTGCAGGAGCTGGGCCAAGAAGCAGAAATGCCTGAAGACGGTTACCATGGCGAGGATATTAAGGGATTTGCTAAAGAGCTTGTGGCTGAAAAGGGAGATACACTACTCGAAANNCAGCTTTTTTCCGGACCTATGGACTTAATAAAGAGCTCGATAAAATCAAACGCGATCTGGGACTATTCCGCGTAAACTTCGATATCTGGTTCAGTGAGACTTCGCTGTACGAGAAAGGAGAAGTGTTACGCTCGCTAGACGAGCTTCGTGATCGTGGAGAAGTTTATGAGCAGGATGGGGCAACCTGGCTGCAAACGACTAAGTATGGCGATGATAAAGACCGCGTTCTGATTAAGAACGACGGCACATACACCTACCTTACACCGGACATTGCCTATCACAGCGATAAGTATGGTCGCGGTTACGATAAAATGATTAACATTTGGGGTGCGGATCATCATGGCTATATTCCGCGGATGAAAGCGGCGATGTCAGCACTTGGTAATGATCCTGAGAAGCTAGTGGTTCTGATTGCTCAGATGGTCAGCCTGTTCCAGAATGGTGAAAAGGTTAAAATGTCGAAGCGTACCGGCAAAGCGGTTACGATGGAAGATTTGATGGAGGAAGTAGGAATCGATGCGATTCGTTATTTCTTCACCATGCGTAGTATGGATTCCCATCTCGATTTCGATATGGATTTGGCGATCTCTACTTCTAATGAGAACCCTGTATTCTACGTTCAATATGCGCATGCGCGTATCTGCAGCATCTTCCGTCAGGCAGAGGAGCAAGGGATCTCCATTCCTGACTACGCTGAAATTGACTTCTCCAAGCTGACAGCAGTGCATGAATATGACCTGCTGCGCAAAATTGGTGAGCTCCCAGCAGAAATTGCTGTTGCGGCTGAAGGTTATGCTCCACATCGCCTCATCCGTTATGTATATGAGCTGGCTGCGATGTTCCACAGTTATTACAAAGCCGAACGTGTAATCACTGAGGATGCCGCTCAAACCGTGGCACGTCTTGCGCTGCTTGGTGCTGCGCGTACTACCATTGCTAATGTCCTGCGTCTTGTCGGTGTATCTGCACCGGATCGCATGTAATTGAGGCATCAAACGACAAAAAATCCGCTTTCCGGTTCCCTCGGAGGCGGATTTTATTTTGTGCCGTTCTTCGCACCGGCACAAGCTGCGCTCACGTCAGAGTGACCCACCCGGCGCCCGGGCAGGGTCTATACGTTCGCGGAGACCGCCCGCTTGGCCCTCACTCCTGCTTTCAGCAGGCGTAGGGCATCGGCAGCGCCGCCGCCAAGGGATGCGCGTCGCTGCCCCTTGCGCAGCCGTACCGGAGACGCGGTGCGGCGTAAGAGCAGCTTCAGCTCCCTTGGCGAGATACCCGGTCGCAGTGCGAGCAGTAGTGCAGCGGCTCCCGTAATATGCGAGGTCGCCATGGA
>DOJM01000492.1:16204-16501 GCA_003529225.1 Paenibacillus sp. | reverse complement strand
GTGGCATCCTTGCCATGTACATGGAACACCTTATTCACCCATTTACGTAGCTGTGGAATCGGATCAATGAGACCTATCAGCTGGTGACACGGTTCCCATTCCAGACCCAGATTGTCTGCTGGTACAGCATTGAACATTTTCTCCCAGGCTGAAGGATTGTGAGCGATGTTCCACTCTCCGGTCTGCCAATTTCCACCCATAGAACAATTTTCAAAAGCAATTCTTAAGCCACGATCGGCTGCCCTTTTGGACAATTCACTAAACACCTCTGCAAATCTCGGAATCGACTCGTCAATC
>DOJM01000492.1:3178-16143 GCA_003529225.1 Paenibacillus sp. | reverse complement strand
GCTGAGCCGAATAAATGGGCATGATCAATCAATCGCTCCCAACTGGCGAGTGTGTCAGCGTTGTCTCCATCTCCTAAAAGGGGATTTCCGTAAATCCCAACAGAAGAGATGACAAAATCATGCTCAGCAGCCAGCTCCCTCACTCGTGCAGCTGTTTCTACAAGATTGGTTTCACCTGTGGTCTGCCAAAAGTTCAGGTTAAAGGATTCAAAACCATGCTGAACGATTTGTGGAATCACGGTGACAGCCTCTCCGCCACGAACCAGAGTACCTATTCTCAATATGTCTTGCATTTGGGTTACCACTCCAATGATAGCGTTTATAGTCAGTATTATACCTTAAGTGTTTTGAGCATCTTGCAAGAGCCCCGCNNCCAGAAATTAGATCAAACAGAACGCCCACACTGGATAAAGCCATTTCTGTACCCGGTTGGCTGATCGTATCAAGTGAAGGATGAAAATATTCAGCCATTTCGATCCCGTCAAAGCCAATGATTGAAATATCATCCGGAATAGACAACCCTGCGGTAAGCACCGCTTTGGCAGCACCGATAGCAATCGTGTCGGAGGCTGCAAATATTGCGGTTACTCCCTTATTCCTTTTAAGTAATCTTCGCGCTGCATCAAATCCAGAGCTGGGACTGTATTCACAATCTTCCACAAGCTGTGCATCATAAGGCAGATTATGTTCTTCCAGTGCTTTTTTGTAGCCCAAATAACGCCGGTTGCCTGTCGTTTCATCCAGTAATGGGGACTTGGCTAGAAAACCGATATTCTCATGCCCAAGTGAGATTAAATAATTGGTGGCCTTGTAGGCTTCTTTCAATTCATTAATGGTGACACTGGAAAAAATATCAGGGTCCACCTCTTGTGTGGAGGTGATCGTCGTCAGTACAAAAGGAACCGTCAGCTGCTTGAATTTCTCTTCGGAATGATTGTAGGTTCCGCCCATGAAGATGATCCCGCATAGATTTTTTTCTTTGGTCAGCTGAATCGCCGCATTAATTTCATCCGTTCCATCCTCTACCTGATGAATGAGGAAAGGGTATCCTTGCAGATTAGCCTGCCGCTCGATTTCTTTGATCATATTAGAGAAGAATGGATTCGTAATCCCCTTAACCATAAGTGCAATGTTCTTAGACTCCGTAGTTTTTAGATTTCTCGCATTGGAATTGGGAATGTAATTGTATTCCTTAACAACATTCAGAACCTTTTGCCGTGTAGCCTTACTCACCAGCCCCTTATTGTTGATGACCCTGGAAACCGTCGAGATGCCCACACCGGAAATCCGCGCGATATCCTTGATATTTACGTCCACTATACTCCCCCACTTATAAGTAAGGGAGCTATATGCTACTATAGCTCCCTCACACCTTTTAACGTTCTTTAGTTCACTGGAACAAACTCAGCCAATTGCTTTTCTACTTCGGCAATAACCTTGTCAATTCCTGCTTTTTTCAGTTGCTCACGGTAATCCGCTACAGCAGCTTTAGGATCTTTGCTAGTTTTACCAAGCATCAATTGAATACCAAGCTGGGAATTCACGTTGGAGATGGAAGCAATTTCTGTAGTTACATTCGATGGATCAAAGCTAAAGCCATTGTATGGATCATCGATAGCGACTTTATCCCACTCTGCAAACAAGGAGTTACGAATTGGGTTTTCTGTATCCGTAGGAACTACGAATTTGTCATTACGAAGTGACCAAGCAGCGAAACCTCCGCCGTCCGTTTTTTCGTTGAAGCCTGGAGGCTGCTTTTTAACACCATTTTCCATAACATATTGTTTGCCTTCAATACCGTTTTGGATGAGGTTGTAGTAGCTTTCGTCAGTCATGAACTTCTCGATCACCATCAGAGAGCGCTCTGGATTCTCGGAGTTCGTGCTGATTACAGTCGAGTTGTCAACGCCCATCTTACGTTTGATCTTCTTGTTGGCTTCCGCAAAGGTAAAGAATGCAGTTTCTGCCTCTGGTTGTGCCTTCAAATCTGCACCGTATTGGCCGATCCAGTCCTGAGCATGAGTCAAATAACCTGCGGAGTTTGCTGCTCTGAAGTTATCTTTACTTCCAAGAGTTGCAGACAGCACATCTTTGCCCCAGTACCCTTTATCTGCCCATTCACGCATCTTCACAGCCCAATCTTCGAATTCTTGAGTGTATGCTGGATGGAAGACGGTCTTGTAGTCCTCTGGACTTTTCGTCACAAGATTCAGTTCATTCAAAGATATACCAGGTGCGTTAAGCCACATTCCTGTAGTATCTACGAGCATTCTGAACATATTGGCCGCATCTTCAGACTTACCGTTAATTGGCGGGAAGGACTCATTGGCAACCACATTATCCATGTATTTAACCATATCGTCGAGAGTGGTGATTTTTTCCATGCCGTATTTTTTCAGCAAGTCTACACGATAAGCATAACCATTTGGTGTATATTCGCTATAAAGACTTGGAACACCATAGATTTTACCTTTGTACTTAGTATTTTCCCACACGCTAGCAGGGATTTCCGCTTTCAGCTTAGGAGCAACTTTATCGAGCATATCGGTAAGGTCCACTAAAGCGCCTTCACTAGCTAATGTGAAATAGGATACTGGTGCTCCAGGAGATGCATGAGACATATCAAACTGCTCACCAGAAGCAAATAGCAACGGATATTTCGTATTGATATCCGGCCAGTCAATATACTTCACTTCAATTGTAGCGTTAAGATCAGCCTTAAGCTTTTTGTTAATCTCAGCAAGAATCGCCTTATTTTGAACGCCTTCACTGCCCCACAGATAGTACACCAACTTAGCTTCTTTAGAAGTATCTACTCCTCCTGCATTCGTTGAAGCTTCTGGTGCCTTCGTAGCTGCCGGATCATTACTTGCCTCGTTGTTCTTCGATGAACAGGCTGTCAATGCCCCAGTAAGCATGAGCACAGCAATTAAAGAAGACGCAATTTTTTTACCTTTCATTAGGTAAGCCTCCCTTTTCTCTTCTATTTATGAATTGCATTTATAATAAACGTGCCTTCGAAAAGGAGACGTCCATTAACCCTTTACTGCCCCAACGGTGAGGCCCGTTACGAAATAACGCTGTACAAATGGATATAAAAGAATAATTGGTCCAGTGGCCAGTACAGCTGTAGCCATCTTAATAGATTGCGTCGGAAGGTCGGCAGTATTGATGACTGCCCCCGAGGTGATTAGTGTACCGAGATTCGTCTGATTGACCATTCGCTGCAAGAAGTATTGGAGTGGATATTTCGTCGGGGAGTCCATATATAACATCCCGTTGTACCACTCATTCCAAAAGCCTATCGCCGAGAAAAGCCCGATGGTAGCTAAGGAAGGAACCGCCAGCGGAATAAATATCCGCCAATAGATACGGAAGTCGCCAGCACCGTCAATGGTAGCAGATTCATATAAGGAATCCGGAATGGCCTTCANNGCCAACTACAGCCGGTAGAATCATGGCAAATAAGTTATCTTTCATATGCAGGTGCTTGACCATCAGGATGTACGTTGGAATCAAGCCACCGCTGAAGAGTGTCGTGAAGTAAATTAGAAAGGAAAAGAAGTTGCGATACTTGAAATCCTTGCGGTTAAGCACGAAGCCAGCCATCGACATCATGAACAGTCCAAGGACCGTACCCACTACGGTTATAAAAATAGTTATCTGATAAGCATTTACCAATTGCGTAGAGTTGTTAAACAACAATTCGTAAGCCTTAAAAGAAAATTCCTTAGGCAGCAGCTTGTAGCCTTCACGGACAATTTCCTGCTCGTTCATGAACGATGAGGAGATCATTAGTGCAAAGGGAAATACACAGAACAGTGCAAAGATACTAATGCAGATATAGCTAATCACTTTTATGATAATACTTCCGGAATCCTGTTTGATTTTTTGAGTTTCCATATTCTTCACCCCTGTTTCGTGTCTGGTTTTAGAACAATGCGCTGTCAGGCTCGACCTTGCGTACAATAAAGTTAACTACTAGTACCAGAATCAGGCCAAACATGGATTGGTAGAAGCCCACCGCGGCGCCCATAGAGAAGTTGAATTGTCCCACCAGTGAACGGAAGACATAGGTATCGATAATATCCGTCTGCGGATACAGCACCGAGTTCGTACCGATCAGATTATAGAAAAGGTCAAAGGAGCCCTTGAGAATTCCACCCATACCAAACAGTAAAAGCAGAATAAAGGNNGCCAGGTAGTGGCTCCGTCCATATAAGCAGCCTCGTACAGATCATGATTAATCCCTGTGATTGTTGCCAGATAGACAATCATTCCATATCCGGTAGCGGCCCAGATCTTGAAGGCAACAATGATATATTTCCAGATGCCCGGATCAGAATAAAACTCGTAACGGTCTAGCCCCATTCCAGTTAGCATCGTATTGATGAACCCGGAATTGAAATTGAAGATATTGTAGGCAAACACACCGACGATAACCATAGAGATAAAGTATGGAAGGAGAATAACAGATTGAGTAATTTTCTTGAACCATTTGCCCGCGATCTCCGATAGCATAATGGCAAATACAATTTGAATAATGTTACCCAGAGCTAGGAAGACGACGTTGTAGAGCAGCGTATTCTTGGTAATATTCCACAGATCGCCATTCTGAACCAGAAATTCGAAGTTTTTCAGACCGATAAAGTTGCTTCCGAAAATACCCTTGTTGAGCTTGTAATCTACAAATGCGACGTAAGCGCCAGGCATTACCGCATAGTGAAAAATAAGGAAATATAGGATTACAGGCAGCAACATCAGAAAAAGAACTTTGTTCTTAATGACTTCCCGGAAAATATTTCCTCCCGCAAGCTTAATTCTAGCCAATGAGCCCACCTCCAATTTGAAAGATGCATTCCGTCACATGCATAATTTAGCTTCCTTTCTTGTCCCGCAACCAGTATGAAACTGCTTGCTCATCCTTTATGATAAAGCGTATCGGATGATATAGAAACGTTTCCATAATTTCTTTGAAACTCCCTGTACGAAAATCATACTCCCTAGATGTATGCGCTGTCAATTCATTTTATTTTTGATTTTCTAGTAATAAAAATCACAATTAACATCCTATATATAGTGAATCGGTCGATTTCACGAAGATAATTGACTTTTTATGGCCTTCGGACTAAGATCGATATGTATCGTTAATGGAAACGTTTCTATTTGTTCTTTTTCAAACATGTCAGCCTCTAACATGAGCTCTGATGATGAACTCCCCGTTCTTATCTATTTCATGTCTCATCCAATTATATTTATCTGCGTGTGCACAGCGGCGAACTCAAATAGCAAGCGCTTTCTTATTGGTATTGCACATCTATTTGTCACAATAACTTTCAATGCGCACACGAGGAAGGTGTTAACCATGACTAAACTGTTTATCCAAGATCTTGTGAACGATATGACTCTAGAAGAAAAGTTGGNNGTAATGGATAATATCGGAAGTGTTCTGAACGGGATTGGAGCTAGAAATGTAATCAATCTACAGACCCGGCATTTGCAAGCCAGCAGACAGAAAATTCCCCTGCTCTTCATGGCGGATGTCATTCATGGCTACAGAACCATCCTTCCGATTCCACTAGCGATAGGTTGTAGCTTTGATCTGGAAGCCTGCGAAAGGTTTGCTGAAATTGCGGCCAAGGAGAGCGCTGCTGCCGGCATTCACCTGACTTTCTCACCTATGACGGATCTCGTACGCGATCCACGCTGGGGACGGGTGATGGAGACCACTGGTGAGGACCCTTACCTGAATGCCCGTGTAACCGAAAGCATGGTACGGGGTTATCAAGGCAAAGACCTGAAAGAAAAAGGACGTATCGCTGNNCACTTCGCCGGTTACGGCGCTCCCGAAGGAGGTCGTGAATACAATACGGTAGATATGTCCCTCGGCGTTTTACGTGAGTTCTATCTGCCAGCCTATAAGGCTGCCGTAGATGCTGGTGTTGCCATGGTGATGGCTGCATTCAATACAATTGATCGTATACCAGCAAGCGGAAATTCCAAACTTCTACGCGGAATTCTGCGTGAGGAATGGGGCTTCAACGGCGTTACCATCGCCGATTTCAATTCTGTTAATGAACTAATCCCTCATGGTGCTGCCGAAGATGGTCGCGAAGCAGCGGAGAAAAGTCTGGCTGCCGGACTTGATATTGAAATGATGTCTACCCATTATCTAAACCATGGTGCGGGTCTAATCGAGGAAGGCAAGCTTGATATTTCCTTGATCGATGAAGCCGTTGTTAGAGTGCTAGAACTCAAGGACGCTCTCGGTTTGTTTGACAATCCATTCAAGGATGCAGATCCACTAGTAGATGAGGCGCCTACGCCAAGCGTGGAGAGTTTGCAAGCCGCGAGAGAGCTCGGTGCCAGCTCAGTGGTACTGCTGAAAAATGACAATGACGCTCTACCCCTTAAACATGGTATGAAGATTGGATTGGCCGGTCCCTTCGCCACCTCTATTCATGTGCTTGGCGGCTGGTCTGGAACGGAAAAAGACCCTGCAGTATCACTCTACAACGGCATCTCTCAGAAAACATCTCCCGCGAATATTATTACAGCTATGACTGGGGAGCTGGGAAGCATGCTGGAGGGTGTTTTTGATGTGGAGGATGAAATCGAGGAAGCCTTCCAACAGCTGAAAGATTGCGATGTAATTCTCGCGGCTGTCGGTGAGAATCAGCAGGATACCGGGGAAGGTGGAAGCAAAACCAATCTGCGCCTGTCGACCAATCAGGAGAAGCTGATCTGGCGTCTGAAAGATACCGGCAAAAAGATTGTTACCATTGTATTTAGCGGCCGACCGCTGGAACTAAAGCCTGTTCTTGAGGCCAGCGATGCTTTGCTGCAAGCCTGGTTTCTGGGTACAGAATCCGGAAATTCATTAGCTGATGTGCTGTTCGGAGATTATAATCCGTCCGCTCGTTTATCTATGAGCTTTCCTTACTCAGTTGGGCAAATTCCTGTTTATTACAATGCCTATCAGACGGGACGTCCCTATGATCCCCTATATCCCAATGTGCGTTATGTAACCCGATATCTGGATTGCCCTAATGACCCTCTTTTCTGCTTTGGCTATGGTCTGAGCTATTCCAGTTTTGATTACAGCAACTTTAATGTTGATGCTAAGGGTCGGATTGTTGCCTCCATTGAAGTGGAGAATACTTCAGACATTGCCGGCAAGGAAACCGTTCAACTCTATATCCATGACGTTAGCGCAAGTGTCGTACGCCCGGTCAAGGAGCTGAAAGCCTTCCGACAAATTACACTCGCAGCGCATGAGAAACAAGTGGTTTCTTTCGAGATCACTAGAGAAATGCTGATGTTCTATGGAAAAGATGATCAATTGGTCTTTGAACCTGGGGAATTTGATATTATGATTGGTAGGAACTCCGGAGATCATTTCACCCAGCGGATCTGGATCGGCTAACAATATTAAACAGTAAGGGAGATAACCCCAATGAGACACAGCTTATCATTTCAGCAAGATGGAACCTTGAAAATTGTACAGTTCACTGATCTTCACTGGATGGATGGAAGAGCCGAAGATCAGCGTACCCGGGAACTGATGGAACACGTTCTAGAAGCAGAACAACCAGATCTTGTGGTCTTCACGGGAGATCTAATTTACACTGCCCCTGTCTCGCCTGGTGAAAAGGCATGTGAAGACCCAGCCCAAGCCTTTCGGGATGCTGTCGCTGCTGTAGAAAAAACAGGTATCCCTTGGGCCTTCGTATTTGGTAACCATGATACAGAAACCCTGATTTCCCGCAGTGAATTGATGCAGATTGCATTAGAACATCCCCACTGTCTGGCCGAAGCCGGTCCAGAGGATCTTGAAGGTTCAGGCAATTACACGCTTGAAATAAAAGATCAGGATGGCCAAGCGGCTGCTGTCCTTTATTTTGTTGACTCGGGCAGTTACTCCGAGATGGAGCATATCCCTGGCTACAATTGGATTAGCCGGAATCAGATCAACTGGCTAACTACTGAATCCGCTCGGCTGAATCCGAAGACTGCTGAAAATAGACTACCTGCATTGGCTTTCTTCCATATCCCGATTCCTGAATACCAGGAAGTATGGTCAACACAAGTCTGTCATGGACAAAAGCTCGAGCGTGTATGCTCACCACATGTTAACTCGGGATTGTTCACCGCTCTGCTTGAAATGGGCGATGTGCTGGGCACTTTTTGCGGACATGACCATATTAACGATTTTACGGGTAACCTGTACGGCATACGCCTCTGCTACGGGCGGGCGACTGGCTACAACACTTATGGAAAAAAAGGCTTTATGCGGGGCGCACGCGTCATCAGACTGACCCAAGGCACCCAAGACTTCGATACCTGGCTTCGTCTTGAAGACGGATCTATCCTACTAGAACAGCCAATTCATCAGCCTGAACCTGCTGCCGGTTCAGAACATTAATCGTCTTACTTTATTGACTGCAATCTTTTTGCTCATTAATAGTTATAAAAAGAACCCGCATAGTGCTGGTTCTTTTTTATGTTCCAATATTAGCTTGTTCCCATACTCCCCGTTACATCGCTTTTTTTGTTAAAATAGAGTAGTCGACGTATTAAGTACTACAGCGTCAGTCATGGAACGGAGGCAAGTACCTGTGGATTATATTATTCTGGACATCGAATTCAACGGCCGTAAGTTTGCCAGCGAGCACCCTATGGAGGTCATTGAGATTGGAGCTGTCCGGTTAGACTCTTCATTGCAGTATAAGGATGAATTTTCTTCCTTGATCAAACCCATATATTTCTCCACCCTTAATTCATTCATTAAGAAAAAAACCGGTATTCCTCAAGAGGAAATCGATATCGCAGCCCGCTTTCCAAAAGTAATCACTGCGTTTAGAGAGTGGCTTGATCTAAGTACGGACGGAGTGCTGCTGCTTACTTGGGGCGGCGAGGACATGAAGCGAATCATTCAGGATGTGCGTATGCACAAGATGGACGATTCCTACTGGATGTCTGCTACGTATTTCGATCTGCTGAAGGGTGTGCTGCGAGCTCGCGGCCTAAGCAATGATATCAGTGTCGAAGGCGCGATGGCTTTGTTTGAACTTGAACCTTCTGGATCTGCTCACCGTGCGTTGGATGATGCAAAGATGACTTCGGAAATCTTCCGCGCTGTGTTTAAGGATTTGGATTTTGAGCGCTCACAGCATTACGTAGATACCTTTTCTAATGCCAAAGAACGCAAGACGGTCAAAGTCGCTATTAAAGCGATGAACTCACAAAAAATAGTACCTACCTGGGACCTTGTTCTTGAACACTACTTCTCAGACAAAACAACCCTAGTTGATCCTCGGAAATTAGAGGAATTACAGAATTATTTTGCGGCGCAGATGGGTCAAAAGTAACTTCAAACATCAGCAAATCATAGCAGCGGCAGTCTTCCCAATGATCTTTAGCGGGTAACTGCCGCTGTTTTGGGTACGCTAAAAAAACATTTGACCTTCACGCTACGTAAAGGTGTACATTGAATTTGTGGGAGGTGATACTACGGAGTACACAGTACAGAAGCTCGCTGAGCTAGCCGGAATCAGTACGCGAACCCTGCGCTACTACGACGAGTTTGACATTCTTAAGCCGGCGAGAATCAACTCCTCGGGGTATCGTATCTATGGCCGCGCCGAAGTAGATTTACTACAGCAAATTTTATTTTATCGAGAGCTTGGCTTAAGTCTGGAACGTATCAAAGCTATAATGACTGAACCGTCATTCGACGGAGCCAAAGCGCTACGGGAGCATCATGACAAGCTGCTTGAAAAGAGACATCAATTAGATCTATTAATCGCTAACGTCGAACAGACGCTAGCTCACCAAGAAGGGAGAATGACTATGAGTGACGCTGAGAAATTCGAAGGCTTTAAGCAAAAGCTGGTAGAGGATAACGAAAAGAAATACGGTCAAGAAATTCGGGAGAAATACGGGGACAGCACTGTAGATCAATCTAACAAGAAGCTTAAAGGTATGACAGAAGAACACTATGCGGCTACACAGCAGCTTGAGGAGGAAATGTTCGAGACGCTTCTGCAAGCGATGGAGCATGGAGATCCTGCCAGTGTATTGGCACAAAAAAGTGCTGACCTGCACCGCCAGTGGCTTTCCTTCTACTGGGATTCCTATTCCAAAGAAGCACATGCTGGCGTAGCGCAAATGTATGTGGATGATGAACGTTTTACTAAGTACTACGACAAGCACCGTCCTGGACTTGCTGAATTCCTAAGAGATGCCGTTCACGTATACACGGGAACAAAATAATGAAACAGAAATAGAGCGGCACCGGAAATCCGGTCGCCGCTCTTATTTCTATTCTCCGGAAACTTGCTAATAACTCCTATAGACTGCGATGCAGCAGCGATAGTACATTTCGCAGCTCACCCACAGCTACCTGCCCAGGTGCTGAAGGCTTATGCGCCGCTCCAAAGGTAATCGCTGAACCGAATATTTCACCGGCCAGACGGCTAATTACCCCAGCTCCCGCCATGGACATTGTAATAATCGGGCGATCTGCATATTGTTCTTTCATGATATGTGTAGCTTCCAGTAAAGTCAGTACATCCCCTGTATCCTGAGGCATCACCGCAATTTTAGGCAAGTCCCCACCAAGCTCCTGTGCCTTGCATAGTCGCGAGATGATCTCCTCTTGAGAAGGTGTTCCATGAAAATCATGATTCGAGATAATGACAGACACGTTATGAGTATGAGCAGTCTCGACTAGTAGCTTTACATCCTGTTCCGCATTGAATAATTCAACATCAATGATATCTACTAGACCACTTTCGGCAGCAGTTATATTCAATGCTATGTAATATTCCGTGCTAACCTGCTTCTCGCCGCCTTCTTTGGCACTCCGAAAAGTAAAAATCAGCGGTAACTCCGGAATTACAGAGTGGATTTCTTTTAGTGCTGAATTGACCGCCTCTACGTCTTCAACTTAATAAAAAAAATCCGTCCGCCACTCCACTAAATCGGGACTAAGCTCTTTTAATGATTCGGCTTCCTGTTTCAGTTCAGACAAGGTAGCTCCAATCAACGGAACACATATTTTAGGGATTCCTTCGCCAATGATCACATTTTTAACGATTACTGTCCTGCTCATTATTTCAGCCCCTTATCCAATCGTCTATCATAGATTCTGTATTGTTTATTTTTCTGCCGATACATGTTGTAGAAACTGTTCAACCTCTGATAACTGCGGTAGCGATGGGATCGCGCCTTCTTTCCCTACAGCCAGTGCTCCAACAGCATTAGCGAAGCTCACTGCCTCCTCCAACGTTTTGCCTAAGACCAATTGCTGGGCTAATGCCCCATTGAATGAGTCTCCGGCGGCAACCGTGTCTATCGCCTTGACCGGGAATCCCGGAACTGACTTAGCGCCTTCAGCATTAACGATCAGTGCGCCTTTAGCTCCCAAGGTTACGATCACGTTTTTAACACCTTTTTGCAGCAATATACGGGCTGCCTGCTCAGCAGTCTCTAAACTATCTACCGTCATTCCAGTCAAAATTCCCGCTTCCGTCTCATTAGGTGTCAGAAACGATACTTGACCCAGCATCTCGTCTTTAAGCACTCTAGCTGGTGCTGGATTCAGAATGACCGGAATTCCATGACGATGCGCAATGGCAATAGCATGCTCACTCATCGCCAGTTCTATTTCAAGCTGCATCACAATCATCTCAGCCTGGCTAATTACAGACTCTAACGCCTGTATATCCTCTACAAAGAGATCAATATTCGCTCCAGGTACAACGATAATCCGATTCTCTCCATCTTCTTCAATAACGATTGAAGCTACACCTGTTGCCTCAGTCTCACTCACTGAGATATGTTCTATATGAATACCTTCTTGCTTAATAATCTCCAGCATTTCGCTTCCAAAGGTATCTTTTCCGACGCTCCCGATCATACTAACCTCAGCACCCAGACGTGCTGCGGCAACGGCTTGATTCGCTNNATTCGGTGCCCGGTTCGTACGTACTACCATATCCATATTCAAGCTTCCAATCACAACTATACCCAACTTAAACACCACCAATAATTATTTCTTCAATCTCTTTATCTTAGGGTCTTCCCTTCACTTTATCAATCACTTCCGTTGATTTTGCCCCTAATTGGCTATTTTCACCAAATTGACGTTATGCTTTTGTAGATAAAGTATGCTAGAATGATGGTGCAATCGCTTCCACAACGGTTGTTGACTGTTTTTTGAGCAAACGTTTGCATCATAGATAATGCCAGCAGCTTTACTGCAATTCAATCTAACCGCGATTAGGAGGCTTATCAAGTGAACGAACAAAAATTACCATCAGTAGCTTATTTCAGTATGGAGTACGGGTTACATTCCGATTTTAAAATGTATGCCGGAGGACTTGGAATTCTCGCCGGTGACTACATTAAGGGAGCTAAAGATATCAATGCTCCTATCATCCCTATCGGGCTGAAGTGGAAACAAGGTTATACGGATCAAAAAATTGATGCGAACGGTAATCCTTACGACTCCTATCACAATTATGTTTATGATTTTCTTGAAGATACAGGGGTGAAGGTAACTGTAAAAGTCAGAAAGACCGATGTGGTATGCAAAGTATGGAAGACTGATTATTTTGGCAACAGCACGTTGTATTTACTGGATACGGATATCCCCGAGAATAATGATGCTTGGATTACTGGACAATTGTACGGTTGGTTCGGTGAGGAACGGATCGCACAAGAGATCGTACTTGGTATCGGTGGAGTAAAAGCTATGCGTGCTCTGAGCATTCCGATTGATGTCTATCATTTCAACGAAGGCCATGCAGCCTTAGCAGCCATCGAGCTCATCCGTGAGAAAATGTCCGGAGGCAGCACCTTTGAGGAAGCTTGGAAAGCTACTCGGGGAGAGGTTGTGTTCACTACACATACGCCGATTAAAGAAGGCAACGAAACCCATCCACTTGACCGCCTAGAGT
>DOJM01000492.1:1659-3156 GCA_003529225.1 Paenibacillus sp. | reverse complement strand
TGCCGGTCTGCGACTCTCCCGTATTTCCAATGCAGTGGCTCAGCTTCATGCGGATACAGCCAATAAGATGTGGAAAGAGGTTGCCGGAAGATCGGACATCATTGGCATTACTAATGCCATTCATACCCCTACCTGGGTAGATGAAAGAATGACACAAGCCTATGAACAAAATGGCGATTTATGGACAGTGCATAAGGAAATTAAGGGTGAACTGATTGATTTCATCAAAGAACGGTCCGGCATTAGTCTAAATGCTGACAATCTACTCATTGGCTTCTCACGTAGAGCTGCTCCTTATAAACGTAGTGATCTGATCTTCTCGCAGCCGGAAATTATTGAGCCTTATCTGGAGTCTGGCAAAATACAAATCGTCTTCTCTGGCAAAGCCCATCCACTCGATGATAACGGCAGAAAAATTGTCAGCAATTTAGTGGCGATGCTGAAAAAATATCCAAAGAGTGTTGTCTTCTTGGAGAATTACGATATGACTATCGGCGCACAGCTGACACGCGGTTCTGATATTTGGCTCAACAATCCGCGTAGACCACTGGAAGCAAGTGGTACCTCCGGCATGAAGGCAGCCATGAACGGCGTATTGAATTGCTCTATTCTAGATGGCTGGTGGCCGGAAGCATGTATCGATAGCGAGAATGGCTGGCAGATTGGAGACGGCTTCGAGACTACTGACTTCGAGGTTCTGGATAAGCATGATAGTGATGCGCTATACGACACCCTATTGAATCGAGTACTCCCAACCTATTATGAGAATCGTGAACAGTGGGTACAAATGATGCAGAAGAGCATCGAAACCACTCGCACCGAATTTGCCACCAAAAGAATGCTGGGTGAATATTACAACAGAATGTACATTAAAAACTAAGTACAGAAAACGGATATTCCTATATCAAAATAGAACAGCGCACCCTCCAGCGATGGTAGAGGTACGCTGTTTCTTTTTTTAATTCTGCTTAGTAATTAATCACTCTCTCTATCATATATATCTGAATGAGACGACGATTACCACATACTGTAATGTATCAATTATTCAAAAAGTGTTGCATTTTCCCCAAATAACATTAATATAGAACTTATACTAAATCTAAAATCAAATCTTACGAGGTGATTCTATTCATGAGCTCCAATAATAATAATCTTACGACCAGCTGGGGTGCTTCAGTAGGCGACAATCAAAATTCGATGACAGCCGGTGATCGTGGTCCTACTTTGCTGCAAGATGTCCATCTGCTTGAAAAATTAGCCCACTTTAACAGAGAACGTGTTCCTGAACGTGTCGTTCATGCTAAGGGTGCTGGCGCTCATGGGTATTTTGAGGTCACTCAGGATTTAACTCAATATACAAAAGCTGATTTTTTATCTGAGATAGGCAAGCGTACCCCACTGTTCATCCGTTTCTCAACGGTAGCTGGGGAGCTAGGTTCTGCTGATACTGTAAGAGACCCGCGTGGTTTTGCTGTGAAGTTCTATACCGAAGAAGGA
>DOJM01000492.1:0-1580 GCA_003529225.1 Paenibacillus sp. | reverse complement strand
TAGACATATGCACGGGTTCGGAAGCCACACCTTCAAGTGGGTAAATGCCGAAGGCAATGCTGTCTGGGTGAAATATCATTTCAAGACAGAACAAGGCATTAAGAACCTTGATCCAGAACTTGCTGCCAAAATCGCTGGGGAGAACCCAGATTATCATACAGAAGACTTGTTCAATGCTATTGATAAAGGAGATTTCCCTGCGTGGAAGCTCTACGTGCAAATTATGCCGATCGAGGATGCGAAGACGTACCGCTTTGATCCTTTCGATGTAACAAAAGTATGGTCGCAAAAAGATTATCCATTAATTGAGGTTGGCCGCATGGTACTGGATCGTAATCCAGAGAACTACTTCGCGGAAGTAGAGCAAGTTACGTTCTCTCCAGGATCTTTCGTCCCGGGTATTGAAGCTTCTCCTGATAAATTGCTACAGGGTCGACTGTTTGCTTACGGCGACGCTCACCGTCACCGTGTAGGTCCTAACTNNCGGATCCGGTGCCTATTACGAACCTAATAGCTTAGGTGGGCCTAAAGAAGCACCACAGTACAAAACATCACCTTTCGAAGTAACTGGAAATGCCGACAGTGTCTCCTACAATAGTGATGACCATTATACACAACCTGGTGACTTGTATCGCCTGATGAGTGAAGAAGAACGTACCCGTCTTGTTCAAAATATCGTAGGCGCTATGACACCAGTTGAAAGTAACGATATTAAACTTCGTCAAATTGTTCATTTCTATAAAGCTGATCCGGAATTGGGACAGCGTGTTGCATCCAGCTTAGGATTATCCGTCCCAGGCGGATTATAAGACTGTAATTGCACTTATACAATCAAAGAGGACCTTTACCCCTAAATGGAAAAGGCCCTCTTTTTTCATAAGAAAAGCTAAAACATATAATATATAAGAACGATCACGATGCATAGCGTGGAGACAACAGATAAACACGAAAAAAAAGTATTCCAGTTATTGCCCTTCATTTGTCTTATACACGACCAGTATGCTGCTTCTTTGATGCTCTGCCCCATCACGTGAAGATTTGACTACCGAACCGTAACAGATATTCACAACCTGTTCCTCACGCAGCCCTGCCAAGAACTCATTCGCCTTATTCTCAGCATACGAATTATCAGCATCTACAAACTCTTTTACTTGAATCATCCTGATCTCTCCTTTAATAAATTATAGTTACTTTTTATGTCTAGATTCTATAGGTGAACTCAACGAAATGTACATGGCGTATCACTCCCCTGGTAATATTTAATGTAAAAATATCNNGTATAGGCATTCCGCAGTTTTCTACGAAATGCCTATAACATCAGCCTATCATAGCACCCAACTATACAATAGTCAAACGTTTTAAATACAATATTTAGTAAGAATTAATTGCCTTTGCAAAATGGATTGGATTTACATATAGAAGCTGTTATACTGATCAGAAGGTTCCCTCTAGGGGACCTCTATTTGTATAGGAGGGATTTTAATATGGCAACGCGTCATAACAAATTTACAAAGAATGTGCTAATTAGAGGGGGTGAAATCTACTATGAACCATAGTCTAATTTATGAAGGCTCTAGGAC
>DOJM01000414.1 GCA_003529225.1 Paenibacillus sp. | reverse complement strand
TCGATACCAAAGCCAACAGTAATGCCACCAACATCAACACTGAAGCCAACAGTATCGCCAACACTGCCAACATCGACATCGAAGCCAACAGCGTCGAAGCCGGTATTCAACGACAAGGTAAATGTAGATGCAGTTAAAGCTATCGTGGAAAAAGATAAGTCTGCTCCCGCTATAAACTTTACGGATGTTCCGGCAACTTCATGGAGTGCTTCCGTAGTGGAGCGTGCAGCTAAGATGGGGATTGTAACGGGTTATAGTGATGGTTCTTTCCATCCTAATCAAGAAATTTACTGCGCTGAGATTGTTGCAATGCTTGCTCGTCTGACAAACTATGTTCCTAACGCATCCAACCTATTTTTGGATGTAGCTACGAACTGGGCTTCTGAACAAATCAATGCTTTTGCAACTGCTGGCATAGTAACTGGTAAAGGCAACGAATTGTTCAAACCAAAAGATGCTGCATCCCGTGCGGAGTCGGTTGCGATGATCATTCGCTTATGGGATAAATTGCTTACACAATAAGTGAAATCTTTAGGATAGTTAACCCGACTCGCCTCCGCCATAAGTAGAAGAAGGGGCTGTCCCTGAGCCATTTATGACTTATGGGACAGCCCCTTTGCTGTGTCTAATAGCCTAAAGTTCAATAAAATCGTTGCGGAATTTCTCGAAATCAGATTTTCTGCATTCCAGCGCAAGCCGTGTGCCTGTTTCTTCATAGCTAGTGGATTGAACATGGGCATGCACGTTAAAATAGGAGACCACATTGCCACGATCAAATGGAACTAGAATCTCACACTGTACATAATCCGTAAAAACATGGTTACGTATCAGATTTGTGAGTTCAGCCATTCCACTATTTTGTTTCGCGGAGAGATAGACATTGTCACCCTCAAGGTGAGGGTAAGGCAAGTCAGTTAGGTCAGCTTTGTTGTAGGCATAAACCGTTGGGATTTGGTCCGCGCCGAGTGCGTTTAACGTTTCATCGGTAACGGCCATATGCTGCTTATGCTGCGGATCGGAAATATCGACCACATGAATCAATAAGTCAGCTTCGGTCACCTCTTCGAGCGTGGAGCGGAAGGCTTTGACCAGATGATGGGGAAGCTGGCTGACGAAACCGACGGTATCTGTTAATAAAAAGGTTTTGTGATCCGGTAGCTCAATGCTCCGAACGGATGTCTCCAGCGTAGCAAATAACATATCTTTGGCGAACACTTGCTTATTAGAGCCTGGATGATACGTCTCCACCATCACATTCATTAAGCTGGACTTGCCGGTATTCGTATAGCCGACGAGACAGACAACCGGAACCTCATTCTTATGCCGCTGCTTCCGCTGAATTTGGCGTCTGGCCACTTGCTGTTGAAGCTCAACTTGTAACGCTGAAATACGTTCTTCAATTCTTCTGCGGTCCAGCTCCAGCTTCGTTTCACCGGCGCCTCTGTTCTTCAGCCCAGCACCACCGCCTTGTCTCCCGAGGGATTCTCGGAGACCTGTCAGGCGGGGCAGCATATACTGCAGCTTGGCTACTTCTACTTGCAGCTGTGCCTCTTTGGTCTTCGCTCTTTCTGCGAAAATATTCAGAATCAGAATCGTTCGATCAATGACCTGACGGCCTAGAGAGGACTCCAAATTGCGAATCTGTGAAGGAGACAGCTCATCATTAAAAATAACAATAGGCGCATCATGCGCTTCCAGAAGCGCAGATAGTTCCTGGATTTTGCCTGTACCAATATAGTGGGAAGGGTTGATCCGGCTTGCTTTTTGACTAAGTTCTCCGACAACTTCTAGGTCACAGGCGGCAGCCAAATTGCACAGCTCCTCCATGGAATAGGCGAAGTTTGTTTCGTTCTGAAGCTGGACACCGACTATAATAGCTTTTTCTCGTAGTTGTTCCATATATTTATTCATCCTCCAGTAGTAAATAGTAAACGCAAAAAAACACAGGCCATCTGCCTGTGCTTACGGTTCGTTAGAGGACATCAGAACAAATGTGTAAGGAGAAATCTCCATTACGACATTAGGGTCTTCCATAGATACATCGAAGTAAACAACGGCTCCGTCGTAGGGGATGATAAATTAGTCCCTTACGAGTAGCAGTTGGTTTAAATTATAAGAAAGTATAAGTTTCACGATATACTTTATCCTTATAATTCTCACATAAACGCTACCGTCCTTATAAGGACNNCCCTGAGTCCTCTGCACATGGGCAGAGCTTTAGCGCTATTCAATTAGCCGCGCAAAGTTCTAACTCGGATAAAGTCTATCACACGTAACCCTCCGTTCATAAAAAGTTAAGTCGAGTTTACCACATCCTTTATTTGGTGGCAAATCTATATTTATACGCTGTGTGGCACTTCTCAATTTTAATATCATCCAAGAATTCTAAAATATGATTGCATATCATACATATATAATTGGATATGAATAGGAGGTGTGAAGACATTGCCTGTCCTCTCTACAAACACCATCATTAATTTACCTGTCGACGGTACCCGGCCAATAGATCAAGTTGTGATTAAAGCAGTTAACAATGGATCAGCTGGCGCGGCTTGTTATTTAACGGGTTTATCCAATAGTGTAAATCCTCAAACAGTCTTTATTGAAGAATTATTTGAGCTGCAATATCGGGAAACGTCAAGCAAGACCTACACTATTGTAGAGGATATATTCCAATTTAATTTTGTATATTCACAGGAGCAATTGAAGATTCAGGTTTTTCTTGTGGATGTGAACGGTGTCTGGACGGCTGTTAATCTGGAAATGTTTCAAGTAAGCCGTATAACCTCGGAAATACGTGATAATGTATCCGTTACATCGATCGACTTTGCAGCGATCAGCTTTATGAGGAGTACTTCCTTTACAATCCCCCAAGGTCTTGTGGCTGAAATTAGACCGGCGGCTTTAGACATTCTATCCAAAAGACCTGTGCGATATATGGTCGTCGCAGGCGGGACGCTGGATGGGACATTCGAGAATTTCCCTACGCCAACTACGGATATTCCTGTCACGGATACGGCACTGCTAGTGAATTACACTTGCACTACAGTCACTGGTGGAAGGGTGATTATGCAAGGTACAGGATCAGGGATCTCTGGTGCGTATGCGAATCTGGCCGTTAATTTGCTTAACGAGCNNTTTCTTATGAGCTTCAGCATGAGCCGGTTACTTTGGTGGTTAACTCACTTTCAGGTGATGATGATCTCGCAGTCACCTTTAAGATGTCCGAGCAATGGTGAGCGTTCTTAAATCCAGTACTGAAGATAAATTCTAGTGATTGAAAAAAGGAACATCCGCGTAGATGCGAATGTTCCTTTTAATGTTCATTGCAAGCGGTAGGATTAGTCTGTTAAGCCTCGCCGCAATGTAAATAGGTCTTTCAAAGCCTCAGTAGACAGCTCGGTAATCCAGCCTTCGGAGCTGGAGATAACATTGTCGCTCAGTTGCTGCTTACTCTCCAGCATCTCATCAATTTTTTCTTCGAGCGTCCCGAGGGCGATGAATTTATGCACCTGTACATCACGTGTCTGGCCCATCCGATAAGCGCGGTCCGTCGCCTGATTCTCAACGGCTGGATTCCACCAGCGATCGAAGTGGAATACGTGGTTGGCTGCGGTTAGATTCAGACCGACACCTCCAGCTTTGAGTGAAAGGATGAACACATTCGGCTGATCAGACGGTGGCGCAGCTGGACGTCTGGACTCTTTGCCAGCAGAAGGTACGGGCGTCTGGAATCGCTCAATCATTCGGTCACGCGCCTGTTTGGAGGTGCTTCCGTTCAAATAAAGGACAGGCTCCCCCAGCTCCTGCTGTAGAACAGCCTGAAGCATTTTCCCCATCCCGACATATTGTGTAAAGATGAGGCAGCGCTCATCCTCTGCACGCAGTTCCTTAACCATATCCAGCAGTCTTTCAAGTTTAGAGGAACGGTTAATGAGTAGACTGGTATCCAGTTTGTTGTCTGAATCGGTTTCAGGTAGGGCCTCCTTGGATACAAGCATCGGGTGATCACATAGCTGCTTAAGTCCGGTCAAAGCCCCAAGAATGGCGCCCTTACGCTCAATACCCTCCAGCCGCTGCATACGTTCGAGCAGTCCGTTTACGGTCTGGTCATAGAGCGCAGCTTGTTCAGCTGTCAGATGAACATAGGTCTTCATCTCGTTTTTATCGGGAAGATCGAGCTGGATGTTAGGATCCTTCTTCTTACGGCGCAGCATGAACGGCTTCACGAGATTCTGCAGGTCCGCTGTACGCTTCTCGTCACGTTCCTTCTCAATGGCATTACTGAATCGGTCGTTAAAGGCTTTGGCGCTACCCAGATAACCTGGGGTTATAAAATCATAAATGGACCACAGCTCGGATAATCTGTTCTCTATAGGTGTTCCTGTCAGCGCAATCCGGTGTAAAGCCGGGAAGCTGCGTACGGCTACCGACTGCTTCGTTTGAGCATTCTTGATGTTCTGTGCTTCGTCCAGGCAAATTGCCGCCCAAGTGAATTCCTTCAGCAACTCCTGATCAAGCGCTGCAGTCGCATAAGAGGTGAGTACCACGTCAGCTTGCGAAGCAGCGCCATAGAAGAATCCTGCGTCCAAACGGCGACTTCCGTAGTGCAGCATCACATTCAAAGAAGGCGCAAAGCGCTGTAATTCCTTCTGCCAGTTGCCCAGCACAGAGGTAGGACAAATGATCAGAGTAGGCCAACCCGGTGGGTCGGTCTGGCGACGGGATGAGCTTGGATTGGTATTTTCTTTGATATGAAGCAAATATGCAATGAGCTGGACGGTCTTGCCAAGTCCCATATCATCGGCTAGACAAGCCCCCAGACCGAATTGACGCAAGAAAGTCAGCCAAGCATATCCTTCATGCTGATAGGTGCGTAGCTCTGCCTGGAGTCCTGCGNNCTGCGGGCACCGCAGGCTTTGGCCACTGTGAGCGCTGGCCGAGCTGACCAATGAGGCTGATCAAATGCTCGTTTAGCTCTACCTCGAGCCGCAGGCGCGCCGCATCCTCTTGAAGCTGCTCTTCTGTAGCCTCAGCTTCCTCACTCGCTTGTAGTAAATGAAGCTGGAGCACATCTTGGAAAGACCAGCCTTGCGACTTGTCCATTCCTGCCATGGCTCTTTGAATTTGCGCCAGCAGCGCGGGATCGAGCGAGACCCATTTGCCCTTGAAGCGGACAAGCCGTTTTCCTCTTGCGACCAGCTCGGCAAATTCAGCTTCGGTGAGGTCGACGTCGCCGATAGAGATTCGCCAATCGAAATCGATGATCGAATCGAGGCCGAACAGCGACTCGCCGCCGCTGCGTTTGTCCTCGCCGGAGCTGATCTTGGCGCGCAGGCGCGGTTTTTTCCGGCTGGCGGCTTCCCACCACGCCGGCAGTAGCACTTGCCAGCCTGCTTCCAGCAGCAGCTGGCTCTCGGCCGTCAAGAACCG
>DOJM01000412.1:395-3297 GCA_003529225.1 Paenibacillus sp. | reverse complement strand
ACCTAACGTTACTGTTCTTAAGAACGTGCAAACGAAAGAAATTACCGGAACGGATAAGGTAGATGGTATTTCTTATATCGATCGTGCGACAGAAGAAACTCACCATATCGAATTGCAGGGTGTGTTTGTACAGATCGGTTTGGTTCCGAACACAGATTGGTTAGGTGACATGGTTGAACGTACTCGCGTTGGCGAGATCGTTGTTGATAGCCATGGTGCCACTAATGTACCAGGAGTATTTGCTGCTGGCGATTGCACTAATAGTGCTTATAAACAAATCATCATTTCGATGGGATCTGGTGCAACTGCAGCTTTAGGTGCATTTGATTATCTGATCCGCAACTAATCGATACTGTTAATAAAAGCAAGAAACCCAAAGTCCTCACTTTTCACAAGGTGGGGGCTTTTTTCGCGCTTACCTATAATAAAATCTATTCCGGCTGATTTATCTATTTCCATATGTGATTTTGTACGGTTTGTTGCTTATTTTCCTGGCGACACCATTAATTTGAACATTACCAAGGAAGACAGCTTTTAAAAAAGAAGAACCGCTTTACATAGTTATACGAGAGAATCAAGCATTAAAGTCCGATGTTCCGCCCAACTTCTATGGATTCGAGTTTACGAATAAATTGTAGCAAGAGAATCAGTTTTTTTTTGTTGAAACAAAAGAATATTTTAAACGTATATTTAAATTCACGGATGGTATAGTAAGATAGTAGTTGAGTATCAAACTTAGGAGGAATAAATCATGTCAACGCCACACAATGCCGCACAAAATGGTGAAATCGCTAAAACGGTATTAATGCCAGGAGATCCGTTAAGAGCGAAGTATATCGCAGAAACTTATTTGGAGAACTGGGCCCAATTTAATACGGTACGGAATATGTTTGGATACACAGGCACTTACAAAGGTAAAGAAGTGTCAGTAATGGGTTCGGGAATGGGAATGCCAAGTATCGGTATTTATTCTTATGAACTATACAAAAATTATGGTGTGGAAAACATCATTCGCATCGGTAGTGCAGGTGCCTACACAGATAAATTGAATTTATTTGATGTGGTACTGGCGGATAGTGCGTGGAGTGAATCTACATACGCCTATGTGCAAAGTGGTGTAGAAGGAGACGTGCAGCTGCCAAGTAAAGAATTGAACGAAGTCATTGAAGAAGCGGCTAAACGTATTAATAAGCCACTTTTGACTGCAAGAATTCATTCCAGCGATGTATTCTATCATGAAGACAACGTGCCTGGTCACAATGAATTTTACAATGAACATGGCTGTGTATGTGTAGAAATGGAGAGCTATGCATTGTTCCATAATGCGAAAGTATTAGGTAAACAAGCAGCATGTATTCTTACCATTTCAGATTCATTAGTTACTCATGCAGTAACCACGGCAGAAGAAAGACAAAATTCTTTCAACAGCATGATGGAAGTTGCATTAGAAGCAGCGATCTCTCTTTAAGATTAAGAAGTNNTCCAGATCATAATAACATATGAGCACTTGTTCATATGTTATTATGATCTGGAGCTTTGAATACCACTGCGCGCGCATACAAATACTATTTTGCTGAAGGTAAATAGGAGGTAAATCATGAAGAACAAGAAGAATAATCACAATCATCAGTTTGAGCATGTAGACGGGCAACACTCCGATCACGATCATAGCGATCACAATCACTCCCATGCAGGACATGATCATTCCCATGGGCCTCACGTTCATCATCATTTTGATCCTAGCGGAAACAAAAAAGGACTAATGATTGCATTAATAATTACAGTAGGAATTATGTTTTTGGAGTTTTTTGGTGGACTGGTCACTAACAGCTTAGCGCTGCTATCGGACAGTGGGCATATGCTAAACGATGCAAGTTCCTTAGCATTAAGCCTAGTAGCGGTCTGGTTTGCAACTAAACCTGCATCTCCCAATAAAACATATGGATTTCATCGGTTTGAAATTCTAGCGGCACTATTGAATGGGGTCACCTTATTTGTAGTTGCAGGTTTTATCATCGTGGAAGCTTATGGCCGATTCTTCGAGCCGCCTACGGTTGCAAGTGGTTCTATGATGCTGATCGTATGTATAGGTCTTTTAGCCAATGTTGCTAGTACTTGGTCTCTTATGAGAAAAGGAGATGTAAAGAATAACATAAACCTTCGCAGCGCTTATCTTCATGTGCTTGGCGATGCTTTAGGCTCGGTGGGGGCTATTATTGCAGGTTTAGTTATGATGACTTTTGGCTGGTATATTGCTGACCCGATTATAAGCGTACTAGTTGCTCTATTAANNATGTTCTTATGGAAGGTACACCGATTACTGTGAATCCATCTGAGGTAAAGGCAGTTCTAGAAAATATCGAGGGCGTTATAAATGTTCATGATCTTCATATTTGGACAATTACCTCGGGCCTTGATTCACTAAGCTGCCATCTCTTAATCAAAGATCTGGAAGATGATCAACGTATTTTGCAGCAAGCCATTCAGTTAATAGCGGAACGCTTCAAAATTCAGCATACTACTATACAAATTGAGACAGCGGTGATATCCCATGAAGTGATGAAAATCTAATTATATTTATATTTTGAATAGATTAGGGGGGCTATAGTATAATAAAACTATATGGAAAGGAGTGATTGGTGCATGGAAGATCATACGCACGAGCACGAATCATGTAGCACGGGTGAACGAAAAAGTCATCACTCTGAGAAGACTAAAAAGAACCTGGTTAGCCGACTCAATAGAATTGAAGGACAAGTAAGAGGACTAAAGGGATTAATTGAAAAGGACACCTATTGTGATGATGTGCTGCATCAAATCTCTTCGGTCCAATCTGCTTTGAACGGCGTAGGAAAGCTTTTGTTAGAACATCATATGAAGAGCTGTGTCGTAGAACGAATTC
>DOJM01000412.1:0-278 GCA_003529225.1 Paenibacillus sp. | reverse complement strand
TTAATTAAATAATTAATAATAGAAAGACTTCGTTGGAATCCTTTTTTTATTTAGATTCATGTATAGTATAGGGAGGTATACTAATGTTGTTAGAAAATATACTGAAGGAGGACGACCCATATGAACGTAGAGGTATTTACAACACCGACTTGTGAGGATTGCAGAAATTTTAAAAAGTTCTTAAGTGAGCATCATATTCTATTTACTGAATTTAATATTGCAGTGCATCCTGAACATGCAGATACGCTATTTAATCGCACTGGAAAACGATTGGTTCC
>DOJM01000411.1:10590-13888 GCA_003529225.1 Paenibacillus sp. | reverse complement strand
ATGGACCCTATGCTGGTACAACAAATGTATGAACTTGCTAAAGAAGATGACATTTGGTTCTGGGCCTATTCTACAGAAAAAGTCCACAAACAGGATAACTGGGATGGGGATGTAACGGGCAGAGAATGGCTTAAATTCGGTTATCACACCGAAGATGATGATCTTCGTCATAAGCTGCTGCTTCGTCTTCAAGATATGGGTGGATTGGAGATTACGAACTCCTCTCCACATAACCTGGAGATTAACCCTCTAGGAGTGAATAAAGCAGCCGGAATCATGGAAGTCTGTAAGCTGCTAGGACTAGACATGTCCCAAGTTATAGCGGTTGGTGACAGCCTCAACGACCTTGCAGCGATTCAGCAGTCAGGGCTTGGGGTTGCCATGGGCAACGCTCAGGAGACGGTTAAAGAAGAGGCTGACGCTGTGGTGGCTTCTAATAATAATGATGGAATTGCAGAAGTCATTCAAAAATATATTTTTAATGAAGCTATTGCGAAGTGAATCCATAGAGCATATTTGCTATTAGGAGGTTAAGTATTGACGATCCTGGGTTGGATTCTTATTATTGCTTTATTTGCCGTAGGGCTAGCCGGGGCTGTGTATCCTATACTGCCGGGTGCACTTGCGATTTATCTTGCTTTTTTCGTATATGGCTGGTTCTTTTCTTTCGAGCCTTTTGGTGTTTGGNNCGTTGATCGTTGCAGTTCTATTTATTGCTGATTACGTTGTAGGAGCGTGGGGCGTTAAGAAATTTGGCGGCTCGCGTTCATCGATTATCGGGAGTACGATTGGGCTAATCATTGGTCCTTTTGTAATCCCAGCCTTTGGACTTATTATCGGTCCGTTTCTGGGTGCCTTTATAGGAGAATTGATCGTGGGTTCTTCCCCAGCTAAAGCTGCCAAAGTAAGTGTAGGATCAATACTTGGNNTGTTGTCAAAATTGTGCTACAAATTATTATGGTCGTCCTCTTTTTTATATGGGTCGCCCGGTTTTAATTTTAACAGTGAAGAAGGGGAAATGGTTTGTCCAAGAAAGAGTCTTTCGTAAAAGGCACGCTTATCCTTGCTGCTGCAGCGTTGGTGGCAAGGGTACTCGGGCTTGTTCAGCGGGTGCCGCTGGATCATATTTTTGATGATGTGGGGAGAGCATCATTTGGGGTATCGAACAATATCTATTTAATGCTGCTTACCGTGGCTACAGCAGGTATTCCAAGTACGCTCAGTAAAATGGTCTCCGAGCGGTACGCTCTGAATCGTCCTGAAGAGGCGAGACAAGTGTATCATGCAGCATTGCTATTTTCAGTAGCAGCAGGGGTAATCATGACGGCCTTGCTGTACATAGGCGCTCCGTTCTATGCGACACATATTGCTGATGTACCAGAATCAGCGATGGCAGTTAGGGCTATTGCACCTGCGCTTTTACTTTTTCCGGCAATTGCCATGATGCGTGGATATTTTCAAGGGCGCAACAATATGATGGCTGGTGGTATTNNACTATCGCTGCAGGAGCATCCTTCGGTAGCGTAATTGGTAGTATTGCAGCATTTGGCGTCATGATTTATTTTGCAATCAAGCTGCGCCGAGAGGATAAACAGCAGGGATTAAATTACGATACTACTCAAAAATTGCCGATTTGGGGAATTTACAAGGATATTTTCACACTATCGATTCCGATTGTGCTCTCTTCACTTACGATTCCCGTAGTGAATGTGATTGATACTTCTTTGGCTGTTCCACTGCTTATCGATCAGATGGGTAGAGAGAGTGCAACAGCAGCTTTGGGTATACTAACCACGCGTGCTCAAAGTGTGGCCGGAATTCCGCCAGTACTAGCCATTGCACTAGGTACCTCGCTGATTCCGATCATTTCAGCTGCCTATGCCCGTCGTGATGAGGGACACTTGAAGAAGCAAATTACACTTGCTTTGCGGATTTCTATCCTGACAGGGATGCCAATTTTGTTGGCGCTTGTGGCAGCGGCTTATTCTGTGAACGGGTTATTGTTCAGTAGCTTGGACGGAAGTGGAATTGTGGCGATGCTTACGATTGGAACGATCTTTCAGATCACCATGATGACGACCAACTCAATTTTGCTCGGTATGGGCAAATCACGTATTTCAATGTATTATGTGCTAGTGGGTATTCTTGTTAAATTAGTCGCAAGCTTCTTACTAAGTAAAGTATTTGGGATTTATGGGATTATCGGCGCAACAGCACTTTGTTTCGTTTTCATTACTATTCTTAACTTACGGATGCTGAAATCCATTGTATCTTTCGAAATTATGGGTAAACGGTGGGGCGGCTTCGCAATTTCGGTTCTTGTGTCCGGTGGTATTGGTTTTGGTTTGAACCAAGNNTGGCGTTTCTGATCACTTGTCTTGTTGTAGGGGCCGCAGTTGTTGTTATTTATCTGGTCATGCTTATTGTACTGGGTGTGCTTACTAAACAGGAAATCTCCAGTTATCCGCGTGCATTGCAAAAATTGTTGAATCCGCTGATGAAATTACAGCCTGCGCGTGTTCGTATGAGAGAATAAGTTTGACTTCTGCATGACATTTTGCTTCACTTACAGAATAGAAATTTGACAGATATGGAAGAAAGGACTGAACAAGCTATGGACAAAATTAGTTCTCCTGCTGAATTTCAGGTAGCCATTCAATCTCCTCGATTAACTGTAGCCATCTTCAAGGCGGACTGGTGCTCGGATTGTAAATTTATCGATCCTTTTATTCCTGAGGTAGAGCAAGCCTATGCAGATCGTCTAACGCTGGTCGAGGTTGACGTTGATGCTGTGGGTGACGTTAGTCAGGAACAAAATATTATGGGGATTCCAAGCTTTGTCGCGTATTCCGATGGACGTGAATTGGTTAGATTCGTTAATAAATTACGTAAATCCCGCGAGGAAATTGAGANNCCACCGCTTTCGCCTGTTTGAGCAAAAGCGGTGGTTTTTTTAAAATGCTTCTTCATTACTAAAAACTGCGGGTGATATTTTTGACGACAAATCAGTTGAAATGGCTTAGTTATCTTACTTGCCTTATCATGTTCCTCGCGGTATTAGGAGGAGCGGTTGTAACGAAGACTGGATCGGGATTGGAATGTGGAAATGAATGGCCGCTCTGTCATGGGAAATTGATTCCGGCCTATACTGTAGGTTCGATGATTGAATACACCCATCGCTTGTTTAGTGGATTGGCGGGGTTATTGTCACTTGCCTCGATGATTGCTTTTTGGCGATATGCTCGAAATCGGCGGGATTTGTTAGTATATGCATTTATGACTTTGCTGTTTGTAATTG
>DOJM01000411.1:10023-10379 GCA_003529225.1 Paenibacillus sp. | reverse complement strand
AACATAAGGATTATCCAGAGCTAAGAGCTCTTGGCGTTGCTGCTGTTCTGCTATGCTTAATGCAGGTGTTTAGTGGAGCTGCTGTTGTTTACACACTAGATAATGAAAGATTGTACATATTTGCTGCCTTGGCTCATATTTTGTTGATTGCTTGCTTGTTTGGCGTTCTATGCTATATGAGTGTAAGAGTTTGGCAGCTGAGTAGCGCGAGAAATGCCGAGTTTGAAAATAAAGCCAATAACTCAATGGTTCCACCCCCTTGGTAGAAGGTTCCCTCCGTGGATAGAGTCGCTTTACCTGCGGAATAATAAAATGGAAATCGGTATATCGTGGTGCTGGACAAAACTTTAGGAGGG
>DOJM01000411.1:8927-9940 GCA_003529225.1 Paenibacillus sp. | reverse complement strand
AGCCGCCTCGAAAGAACAGCGGTGTATTGGCTGATGCGATGGAGAACATGGCCACTTTTGCAGCCTTACTGCGCAAGGAAATGAACGCCCATGAGGATAATGACCATGAATACCGCAAGCTGGAGATTTGGACACGTGGACTGATCTCCTCATTGGATGAATTGGAGCAAAGCTGGTTCGCAGCTGCTTTTTACCGGAAATCGGTAATCGCAGGGTTTATGGACGATATGTCACCAGTGGAACAAGGCGATTATGCGCGTTATGTTTATTTTTATAAAGATGGATTTATTCGTGTGTTCTCTCTTCTCGACAAGCTTGGAACGGTGCTGAATCATTTTTATGACCTCAAAACTTCCAAATTAAAAACGCACTTTTCTTATTTTACAGTGCTGCGTCAACTTCAGTTGTTGAATGTGCATCCTGCATTAGCGGATCAACTGGAACAGATCAAGAACTCTTATCGTGATCCACTGGAGAATCTACGCAAGCGCAGAAATGCTGAAATTCATTATATGAATTCCGAAATGCAGGATGATTTATGGCAGCGACATCAAGGCTTGCATGACAAAATTCAGCTTGAGGATTTAGATAGCCATCTTGAGGATTTGAAGCAGTCCCTTGAAATGAACTGTAAAACGTTAATCGCGGCATTCAGCTATAGCAATGAACAGCTGCGTAAGGAAATCAGCAAGCCAAAGAGCGTACAATCCTAAGCGTTCAAGATATTTCCTTTTGACAAAAAACGAGAAACTAACTATACTTATGCTTGCATTAAAGTCTGTACGAATTCAAACATAAAATTTCATACTCTATATCTTATCGAGAGTGGCGGAGGGATAGGCCCGATGAAGCCCGGCAACCGATTTGTATACAGCGCGATTAGCGTTATGTACAAATGTCATGGTGCTAATTCCTACAATGACGCAAGGTTTGTGGTCGTTGGCAGATGAGAAGGCATTGTCTAAATAAACACACAGAGCCTCTTGCGATCTGCATCGATCGTCGGAGGTTTT
>DOJM01000411.1:1416-8907 GCA_003529225.1 Paenibacillus sp. | reverse complement strand
AAGTGAAATATAAAGGGGGCGACGAGCGTTGATTAATCTAAAAGGAATAACAAAGGTATATGGAAAAGGCAGTCATGCGGCTACAGCACTTTCCGGATTGAATTTGTCTATCGAAAAAGGTGAAATATTCGGAGTTATTGGCCATTCTGGAGCGGGGAAAAGTACATTGATCCGTTGCATTAATCTGTTGGAGCGTCCGACAGAAGGGGAAGTTTGGGTAGATGGCATTGAACTAACCAAGCTTACTCAAGGTCAGCTGCAGGAACAGCGGCGCAAAATTGGGATGATTTTTCAACATTTCAATCTGCTATCTTCTGCGACGGTGTACGATAACATTGCTTTTCCTCTGCGACTCATAGGTACCTCGAGAGCAGATATTGATACTAAAGTGAAAGATTTGCTTGCCTTAGTGGGGCTTGAAGAACACCGGGATAAATATCCCTCCCAATTATCAGGAGGACAAAAGCAACGGGTCGGCATCGCACGGGCACTTGCCAGCGACCCTGATGTGCTGTTGTGTGACGAAGCAACCTCTGCGCTTGACCCGCAAACGACTGACTCTATTCTTAAGCTATTGCTCGATATTAATAAACGATTCCATCTGACCATTGTGCTGATCACTCACGAAATGCACGTGATTCAGAGTATCTGCGATCGTGTTGCGGTCATTCATGGTGGTGGTATCGTTGAGCAAGGTAAAGTTACGAAGGTATTCCTGAAGCCGCAGCATGAGGTTACTCGTGATTTCATCCGCAGTGAATCACAGAATGAGGGCCCCNNTGCTGCTGGGGACAATTCTAAGGCTGTCAAGATTACTTTTTTTGGAGAGAAGACCTATGGCTCTGCGCTTTCCAATGTAGTACGTGAAACGGGTGTTAGCTTTGCCATTCTGCATGGCACCATCTCAACGATTAAAGACGTACCTTATGGACAAATGATTGTTCGATTCGAAGGGCCAGCTGAAGCGATCGCTGTGACGATAGCCGAACTAACCGCTCAAGGCCTTGAAGTGGAGGTGATTTCGTAATGAATTTCGCAGACTTAAACTGGCAAGAAATGATGGATGCTACAGTTGCAACTCTGAAAATGATAGTATTTTCCGGATTGTTCACAATTATTCTCGGTTTACCACTCGGAATTCTATTGTATTTATGCGAAAGATCGAATAGTATTGTAATCAGAGTAATTTACTCGGTCTTATCATTACTTGTAAATATCCTACGTTCCGTACCGTTTATTATTTTGATGGTGGCTTTAATTCCTATTACCAAAGAAATTGTCGGAACTTCTATCGGTGTCCTTGGAACGATACCGCCACTTGTAATTGGAGCAGCTCCATTCTTTGCTCGATTGGTGGAGACGGCGCTAAGGGAAGTGGATCGCGGAGTAATCGAAGCGGCGCAAGGAATGGGAGCATCAACGAATCAGATCGTTATGCGCGTTCTTTTGCCAGAGGCTCGTCCAGGTCTGCTCGCTGGAGTTACGATCACACTTGTCACACTGGTCTCCTATACTGCAATGGCTGGCCAAGTTGGGGGCGGCGGACTTGGTGATCTAGCGATTCGTTACGGTTATCTCCGCTATGAGACGGAAATTATGATTATTTCCATAACGTTNNACGTTTATTGTAATACTGGTGCAATTGCTGCAAATGGTCGGTGATCGACTCGTAAAATATTACACACGGAAATAAGGTCATCCACATATAGTCTTATTCATACAAATACCAAAGAAAAGAAGGGGATTTAAAATGAAAAAATTGCTACTTACTTTTTTTAGTCTGACACTGGTTGTGGTGCTAGCTGCTTGCGGCAATAACAATAATGCTTCTAACTCAGCTGCCACTAATGCACCAGTTAATGGTACTGCAACTGAGACAACTACAGAACCAGTGAAATTGGTAGTCGGTGCTTCACCTGTTCCACACGCTGAGATTCTAAAAGCTATTGCTCCATTGCTTGAAGCTCAAGGAATTACTCTTGAAATTAAAGAATTCACTGACTATATTCAACCGAACGTACAGCTTGATGAGAAGCAGCTAGATGCTAACTTCTTCCAACACCAACCTTATCTTGATGACCAAAATAAAAATAATAAAACAGACCTGATCTCCGTTGCATCTGTTCACGTTGAGCCTTTTGGAGCTTATTCCAAAAAAATAAAATCGATCGATGAGTTGGCTGACGGTGCGAAAGTTGCCATTCCGAACGATGCTACTAACGGTGGTCGTGCGCTAATCCTACTAGCGAAAAATGGTCTGATTACATTGAAAGATGATACAAACATTGCTTCAACGAAAGCAGATATCATTGAAAACAAGAAAAATATTAAAATCATTGAGTTGGAAGCGGCTATGCTCCCACGTCAACTAGATGAGGTAGACCTTGCTTTGATCAACACCAACTTTGCACTAGACGCTGGTCTTGTGCCAACCAAAGATGCTTTGTTCATCGAGGGTACAGATTCCCCTTATGCTAACATCCTGGTAGATCGCCCTGACAATAAAGATTCCGATGCAATCAAAAAGCTGGTAGCTGCTCTGAATTCTCCAGAAGCTAAAGCTTTTATTGAAGAGAAGTACGAAGGTGCGATCATTCCAGCATTTTAAGTAGTGAAGCTTATCTAATCGCTAATTACAGCATAGAACCCGCATGCCATTAGGCTGCGGGTTCTATGCTTTATGTTGTGGGAAGAGGTTAAATCCTCTATAATAAGAAAATCCCGATCTCCTGAAGAGGGGATCGGGAATGATATTGAATGGGATTAGAATACTTGCATAACTTCTTGCACGCCTTCTACTTCTTCAAGAAGGGCGCGTTCAATCCCGGCTTTCAAGGTGATCGTGGAGCTTGGGCAGCTGCCGCAGGCACCCATAAGTTTCAACTTAACGATGCCGTCTTCTACATCGACCAGTTCAACGTCGCCGCCATCGCGCTGCAGGAACGGACGAAGTTTATCCAGCACTTCTAATACTTCATCATACATTTCGGTGCTTTGTGCATTCTCACTCATTTCTCAATCACTCCTTTCGTAAGTTCATTATAGTACAAAAAGTTAAAAAATAAAATGGTTAGGCGGAATAGGGAGATCATCATGAGACCAATTATTGGATTTTGTGCCAGTAACATGGGACACGGAACAGATAAGCTAATGCATAAGCTGGAAGAAAATCCAGATTACGATGTGATCGAATACGGATGCCTGAACAATTGTGGGGAATGTTATTTAACTCCGTTTGCCATGGTTGAAGGGGATATCGTTGCGGCAGATACTGTTGACGAGCTAGAAGAGAAAATTAATGCTAAAATCAAAGAGCTAGAGGCTTGGTTCAATATAGACCTTGACTAAATGCTTTTTGTGGAAAATAAAGGGCTGCTTTTTTCGTATTTATAACGGAAAAGAGCAGCCCTTAGGTTTATCCTAAAGTGCGTTTTGACATCCAGAGCACCCCGCTCTTAAGGATACGGGGAACCCGTCCTTTGACGGAGCGTTGGCCCATCAGACCAAATCCAGCTTTCTTGCCTAGTGAGCCTAAGGTACCCTTCAGACGAATAGAATGAAGCTTAGGGGTCTCACCGCGCCACATGGCTTGTATTACCTGAGCAACCTGCTCACCTTGCGCTCCTGCTGCTTGTGCGCTTGGAGCGAATGGCAGGCTGGCGCAGTCGCCAATTACATACACTTCTGGATAATCAGGTATACGATAATACTCATCCAGTATGATCCGTCCTCCGCGATCCTTCGGGACTGTTAATTCCTGAACAACCTTTACGGGTTGAATCCCTGCGGTCCATACCGTAACATCTGAAAGAATTTCCTCTGTACCATTAAAAAGCGCATCTTTCTCTACATGGGATACAGAGACACGTCCAAGTGTCTGTACTTGATGGTGGTGAAACCATTCCTCCACATACTGTGACAGCTTCGCAGGAAAGGCAGACAAGACACGTTCACCACGATCCAGAATAGAAATATTAAGATCTGGTCGGCTCTCCCGAAGCTCTGCCGCCAATTCCACTCCACTTAGTCCACCGCCAACAATGTTTATTGTTCCATAGGGCTTCACATCGTTTAAGCGTTGATAAGTTTCACGAGTTCCTGCAAAGGTCTGGATACTGCAAGTATATTGATCAGCTCCAGGGATGCTATGGTAATTGTCGGTACAGCCTAACGCAATGGCTAGTATGTCGTAAGACACAGTCTCGTCAGGCTCCATTGTAACGATTCTACTCTCCAAATCAATGGAACTCACCTCACCGTAACGGATAGTGAGACGGGGATGAACCGGAAACTGGATCCGCAAGTGATAGTCAGTTACTGTACCTGCGGCAAGCGCATAATATTCCGTTTTGATTCCTTGATAAGGCATTCGGTCAATTAAGATAATTTCAATATCCTGAGGAAGGTGATTATTGAGCAATTCTTGAATTAGGGCCAAGCCGCCATAGCCGCCGCCCAGAACGAGTAGTGTTCTCATGCTGACCGAACTTCCTTTCCAATATAGGATAACGGATCTAGGTAGTCTTTTATTCGTATACCTTTATCGCATTGTAGAACGTGTCGCGTTCTACTGGAATTCGTCCAGCACCTTTCACTAACCAGATCAATTCATCGCGAGTGAGGCCTTCAGGTGTTAAGGCACCAGCCGCATGGCTAATGCGTTCTTTAAGAATAGTACCATGTACGTCAGAAGCACCGAAGTTCAGTGCAACTTGAGTAAGCTGAGGACCGATATTAATAAAGTAGGCTTTGATGTGATCGAAATTATCCAGCATCAATCTGCTGATCGCAATCGTCTTCAGATCCTCATAAGCGGAGTTGCGGCGCATAATCCCTGNNTTGTTCTTAGGCTGCATAGATAATGGAATGAATACCATAAAGCCATTGGTTTCATCCTGTAGATCGCGGATCTGCATCATGTGCCGGATACGATCTTCATGAGATTCAATCGAGCCGTAGAGCATAGTTGTATGTGTCTTCATGCCAAGCTGATGTGCTGTTCGGTGAACTTCCAGATATTCTTCCACATTAGCCTTATCTACACGCATTTTTTTACGGTATTGATCGGATAATATTTCTGCGCCACCACCAGTAAGCGTCTTAAGTCCTGCAGCACGCAGCTGCTCCAGTACCTCACGAATACTCAATCCGCTAATTCGGGTGAAAAAATCGATTTCGGCTGCAGTGTATGCTTTTAAGGTTACCTCAGGGAAACGTTCATTCAAGGCTTTTAAAGAATCCACATAATACTGGAAAGGAACCTTGTCATTATGACCGCCGACGATATGGAATTCGCGCACACCTGGATGAATATGCTGTTCGACATATTGCACCATTTCCTGACCGGAAAGGGTATAAGCACCCTCTTCTCCATCATCTTTGCGGAAATTGCAGAATGCGCAGTGAGATTCGCAAACATTGGTGAAATATAAACTCATGTTTTCGATAAAATATACCCTGTTGTTGTTCTTTGCGAGATTGACTTCATTTGCTAACTGGCCAATCGTAAGTAGGTCGTTACTTTGATATAAATAAACACCATCTTCTAAATTCAATCTTTCGCCGCCGCGAACTTTTTCAATAATGTTCATCATTCGGGCGTCTGTTTGGGGGGTGAAAAGAGTAGACATATTATGAATTCCTCCTGAAAGTTTTACGGGGTCCATTGCCCGCAGTTAATTCCCAGACTTACCCAGACGGTAGCTGTTCATTCATGATCATAAAGCGGAGGTTTAGCCTCCGTGACAAATTTCCGAATTTTTACTTATGTTTGCCTTCCTTATTATAAACCTCTCTTATAAGGGGATCAACAGCTGGATATGGATGGTTTATTTTGGTGGGGCAGGTTAAGCATAAGGCAGTTGTGACTTGAGGGTAATGGAATAGTCGGTTATACTAAGTTTATTAAGTATATATTTTTAAGAAAGTAACTTTTGACCGTAAGGTCTCTTAAACATAAGTTTTTCTTTAGAAGGAAGTCTAATTTATAGGAGGATATGACCATGATTAATATTAGCGAAAAGGCAACAGAACAATTAAAGGCGATGCTTGCTGAACAAGAAGTGCCGAACATGTTCCTCCGTATTGGAGTAACGCCTGGCGGTTGCAGCGGATTCTCATATGCTATGGGCTTTGATGATAATGAAAGCGATCAGGACGTATATATGGACATCCAAGGAATGAAGGTTGTCGTGGAGAAAGAGAATCTTCGTTACCTGGATGGTCTCGAAATTGATTTTGAAGAATCCGGCATGACGGGCGGTTTCACCATTAATAACCCGAACGCTACTGCAACCTGCGGCTGTGGCTCAAGCTTCCGTACAGCTACGGATGCAGGGAAACCGAACGAAGAGCCTTGCTAATCGCGATGTTACCCTCCAAGCCCCATGTTGAGTTCTACAACACGGGCTTGGAGGCTTTTTTTATTCTCAATGACAAAAGTCATCACAAGGAGCTCTGAGCATGCTAATTAGGAAATTAAACGCAGAAGAACAACCTCCCTTGCATTTGTTGTTATTAGCAGATCCTTCCCTAAGTCTTGTTGAAGCGTATTTAAAAAGAGGGCAATGTTTTGTAGCTGAAGTGGAGAATTGCATTATAGGTGTCTATGTTTTGCTACAAACGAGGCCTGAGACAGTGGAGCTAGTGAATATAGCCGTTGATGAGAATCAGCAAAGTAAAGGGATAGGAAAGCAGTTGGTCTATCATGCGATTCAGAATGCGAGATTACTTGGTGCGAAGACGATTGAAGTGGGTACGGGAAATTCTAGTGTAGGACAACTGGCTCTTTATCAGAAATGTGGATTTAGAATTACCGGAATCGATAGAGACTTTTTTATCAGACATTATAGTGAAGAGATTGTTGAAAATGGGATCAAAGTAGTGGATATGATCCGTCTTTCGCTAGATATATAGATATATGAGTGATATACAAACAGAAGCCCTCCGATGGAGTTCCTCGAGAGGGCTTTTGTTTGTTCAAATATAAGAAAGTATAGGTTTCACGTTATACATTATCCTTATATTTNNAATTAGGCTGGAATAATAAACTTGTAATTAATCATAAACACGATGAGCGCTGCGGCTCCAAGAGAAAAGGCAATACAGCCAGCACCCAGTGCTCTGCGTCTGTCTTTAATGAATTTAAAGCCAATAGCGCAGATCAGTATAGTTGTTCCAGCCAATACGATGGACATCCCAAGCATGGCCACCCAATATAAAACCTCGAAAAACTGTGCCATTCCGAGCCCTCCCCTCGCTTTTTTTAACGAGCCTCTAATTCATTATTATATAGTAGGAATTGAAAATGTAACCGCTATTAATAATACAATGATTTTGAAGATTATTCTAGTTATAGTGAACTCATCCATTGCAATTTAGATGTCGAATGTTCAGGGATGAGGTTCTACAAAATCTGCAATCTAACCCAGCGATGTTGATAATGTTGTCGATACAAGCTCTAAGCCCTTTTTGCTAAGAGCTTCTTCCTAC
>DOJM01000411.1:0-1377 GCA_003529225.1 Paenibacillus sp. | reverse complement strand
TAGCAAATGGTTGAAGACAGAAGCATTGCTCAGTGACGCGAGGGTTTCTCATTATATACCAATGACGAGGGTGTATTCGGCTGACTCACTGTTAGCCATGCTCCGGAGATATGGAAATGTTGTTATTAAACCAATAGTTGGCGGTGGAGGCTACGGTGTAATTAAAGTGTTTCGGGATAATCGGGGTTATGGATTTACTTATATGGACAGAACTCGAATTTACAAGGACTTCAGATCTATGAGACGAGCGCTTCATTTCGTCAAGGTTAGACGTAAATATTTGATCCAACAGGGAATTTCTCTCGCCCGGATTGGTGGGCGTCCTATTGATTATCGGGTTAAAGTAGTGAGAAATGGTGGAGTTTGGGAGTTTCGCTCTATGGTGGGAAGATTGGCTCGGCCCGGCCTGTTCGTAACTAATTTATGCAAAGGAGGCACGATGCTTTCTTGTCGAGAAGGGCTTCGCAGATCGTTGCCTCGAATTAAGGCTTCAGCGAAGAAAGCCGAAATGCGCAGGCTAACGCTCGTATGTATCGAACTGATGGAGCGGCATTTCCCGGGAATAGGCGAACTGGGTTTTGATTACGCTGTGGATTATTCAGGTAAAATATGGATTCTGGAGGTTAATACAAGGCCTCAGTAAATTAACAAAAATTTTAGAATTGACGATAATAGAGTAGTAAGATAAAATTGCGTTTAGTTGCGTTCTTTTGGGGTGAATTATATTGTGATTTATTTACAATAAAAATATATTTTTAGCTGTATACAAGTGGTTCAATCCTGTGTATAACTATTATCCCCATATTCCACTGTGCAGTTATCACCTTTGTAACGCTTACGCACATATTATACACAGGATTTCCACATGTGCTTGTGGATAACACGAACGCTTGTTCGAAAAATGATAGTTTGATATGATAGATTCAGATCCAAATACAGGAAAGGTAGATGAACGTTATGGTTGAATTGTCCGATGAGATGCTTCNNATAGAGCGATAGAACTGCAACTAGAGCATGATTTCATCGCTCTTCTACTCGTTGAGATTCGCAAACGCAACTTACACTCTCCAGTTCATGCGGTTCTTCATTAAAGAGAGCGCAAAGTATACCTTTGTAGCAGGCTACATATAAATAAACCGCGAGTCACAAACATAAAAGGGTATCCTGATAGGCTGGTATTGATAGGCCTGTTAGAATACCCTTTTTTATTGTGGTAGATAGAATTAGAGTTTCATATTACTACTGTGTCCTGGTGAAAGCTTGGCTTCCGGATCGATGTAGACTTTTGCGTTATTTACAGCCGTTGGGGCTTCGCCGAATCCTACAGCAATTAGCTTCAGCTTACCTGGATATGTGGTGATATCACCGGCTGCAAAG
>DOJM01000410.1:13517-16569 GCA_003529225.1 Paenibacillus sp. | reverse complement strand
CCCATCTTTCAAAATGCTTAGGCTCTAATGTATCAAGATCTACTGTTTCTTCCGTATCGGCATAAATAGCATGTAAATTAACTTTATGACGTCCAGGGATAAGTGCTAGCGCTTGCTCCAAATCTCGGCGCAGCTCCTCTGGATTTCTAGCTCGCCCCGGGTAACTGCCCGTGACCGCGATCCCGCCACTTAGTTCCTTTTCCTTATTCAGGAAGCCCTTTACATCGTCTCCTTGCCAGCAGTGCAATGAAATTTTGATTGCTGCAAGCTGCTCTAATACTTTATCTACGTCGATGCCATGCTGTGCGTAGAGCTTTTTCGCCTCATTATAGCTCGTTCGAATGCTTTTTAAGCATTCTGTATTCTGCTCCATGCTTGAGCCTCCTGATATTGTCTTAGTGATTTGATTTAGGGTTATTTATACCCTTCTTTTGGTCGTTTTCCGTATTGTTACTCTTAAACGACCTGCAGCCGAGCAAACTCAGCCAATGCCACGGTTCTTAGGGAAGAGTCCATCTCTTGTGGAATGTAGATTGTTACATCAAATGAACGATATATAATTTCTCTTGCTTCTTTAATATCTGCGACTGTACCCACACTGATCATTTGCATAACTACATTACCTAATGCGGTGGATTCCGTTGGACCAGCGTAAATCTCCATCTCTAGCAAATCCGCCGCAATTTGGCACAGTAATCCATTGTTCGCCCCTCCGCCTACGATATGCAGCCGCTCCCACTTCTCGCCGGTCAATAACTGAAGATCCTGAACATAGAAATAGTAAGAAAGAGCAAGACTGTCAAACACACATCTGGCAATCTCCCCTAGTGTCTTTGGTACCAACTGTCCGACTTCCGCACAATAGCTCTGTATCTCGCTGATCATGTTCGATGGATTCATGAATCGTTTATCGTTACAGTTGATGATCGATCTAAAAGGAATCTCTTGCGCTGCCAGCTCCACCAGTTCGCTGAAGCTGTATTGACCACCATATTCCTCACGAACCTTTTGGATCAGCCACATCCCCATAATGTTCTTAAGAAAACGGAACGAGCCGAAGGCTCCCCATTCGTTTGTATAATTGCGCTCCATCGCCTCTGGACTTGTGATTGCTGAAGCTCGTTCCACCCCGATGAGTGACCAAGTACCACTACTGAGAAATCCCCAATTGTCGCTACTTGCAGGAACGCCTAGTACAGCCGATGCTGTATCATGAGTGGCTACTGCTATGAACTCACAAACTGGAAGATCACCGCGTGCCGTCAAGTCTTCAGTTAACCCGCCAATTCGTTCCCCAGGTTCCGTTAAGGGGGGGAATTGTTCTTTTGAAAGACCAAGTAGTGCCAGGAGATCAGTATCATAATCCCGAGTTTGTAGATTCAGTAGACCCGTGGTTGAAGCATTCGTGACTTCACTAATTCTGCGTCCCGTAAGCCGATAGTAGAGATAATCAGGGACCAACAGGATTGAATGAGCTGCTTCAAGTTCTACCTGATCATGTACAAACAGCTGGTACAATGTATTAATGGGGAGTACTTGTATGCCTGTCTTTTCGTAAACGCTTTCAGTTGATGTATTGCGATGTAAGCTCTGTACCGCTCCATCTGTTCGGGAATCACGATAAGAAAAAACTTCATGAATTCGTGTACCCTTCTGATCTAGAAGTACGTAATCAACAGCCCAAGTATCAATTCCGACGGTACAATGCTCAATTCCTTTAGACTTCGCCTTCTGCAAGCCTATTAGGATCTCAGCAAATAAATAATCCACGTCCCAATAAAGATTACCATTCTTCTCAGAGAACCCATTCCTGAAACGGTGAATTTCTGTTAATGATAAAGTTCCTCCCGGTTCTTGCAAGGTTCCGCAGACGACTCTCCCACTAGAGGCTCCAATATCAATAGCAATATGATTCTGACCCTGTTTATGCGCCCCAGCATTCATTCTTAAACAACACTCCTTATCTCCTCATCAGCCTACCAGCAAGGCGAATACGATTCCTGGGCCATGCACACCTATCGTCAGATCATTCTCAATATCCGCTGAACGGCTCGGTCCAGAGATAAAGTGAATACCTGCGGGGAGACCCGATTGTCCCGCTTCGTCAAAATCAATAAGCACCTCACCCAGACGAGTCTTCAGCCGCTCAAGCGGAATGATGGCAATTAATGCGGTTGGCAACAGGCTGACAGAGCGCCCTTTATCCACAGAAGATAACACTGTAATAGAGCCTGTATAAGCAACTGCATAATCCGCGATCACAATCCCAATATCGGCTTCCGCCGCCCTAGCTTTCCATGCTTCTTGCATATCCGTATTCCAGACAGATACCCGCGTATCTATAAGTTCTTCTTCTAGACGAAGTGCCGCAAGCTCAGCTACATTTTGCCGAAGAATATAACGGGCGAGCATATCACTCGCTTTATTGACGATAAAAGCTTTAGCTTCATCCATCGTCGCCATGCGAAACACATGTCCACCTGCACTTTGAAAATTCGCAGTAAATTGATCGATGCGTTCTTCTGGACTCCAATGGAATTCTTGCCAATAATCTGGAGCACCGCGAAAAGGATGTGCAGGAGCCATAGTCGTTCTTGGCCGCTTCAGGCGACGAGCGATATCGTTCATGAATGCCTGCTGTTTCTCACGAGAATCATGATCCATACGCTCCAGCCATTCTCTGTGCGTTTCCTCACTCATGTCCGGGCTCTCCTTTCAGTTCTTCCACCTTCCGCTTCGCTAATAAATCTTCCATCCGTTTCTGTATCGACGGGTCCATCTCGCGACTATTTTTGTCTAGCTCCTCCTGCAGCTCTTTCCAGCTCTCGCGGAAGGATTCATCCGCCAGCTTCGGAGCGATCCGGTAGTTATTCCAGCCTTTCAGCGGCCCAAGCTTTGACGGAATTCCGCCGTCTCTCACAAGTAGCTTTTGTCCGATTCTGCCTACTTTCATCACACTACTGAATCGCTGTGACTTCGCCATAATCGCACCAAAGCCTTTCATGCCGAGACCTTCCGCTTTGTCTCCATAACCTCTCTCTACCTTACGTCG